>NZ_JBEXWT010000055.1:0-60864 GCF_040629945.1 Kitasatospora sp. NPDC005856
AGCGGCCGAAGCCGCTCCCACTGGCCGTCAGTCAGATCACCCCTACTCCCCATAGTCGTATCAACGACTCAACTGATCGGCAGGACACGGCCTAGCTAGCCGCCCAGGATCATCGGCTTAGCGTTAACCGCTGTACCAAAGTGCCCCAAGGCCGTGTCAGGGATTGGCACCATGAGGATCCCAGCGGCCGGCGGCTTAGCGCCGGTTTCCGGTCGGATGTTCCTCGTAGAGTTCGCGGGCGGAGACGAGCCGTAGGGCGGGGCGTGAAGGTGCGAACTCGCTGAGTTCGAGCGCGGCCTCGCGCCAGTTGGCGGCGAGCTGGAGCAGGTATTCGCTGTCGTGGCGGTAGCCGGGCGGCGGGACGTCGGGAACGGCGGGCCACAGGATGGTGGCGGCGAACCGGATCGCGTGCATGGCCGCGGTGGCGTGGGGGTCGGGACTGCCGTCCTCCAGGCGCCGCAGCATGTCGAGCCGGGCGGCAGCGTCGATCAGGGTCTCGTAGGTCTGGGCGTACTCCTGCGCGCGGACGGTGGCGAGGTCATTCACGGTGGCCGCCTTCGGCGTTCGGGTGGGGTTGGGCCTGGAGGCGGTCGTGCAGCTCGGTCTCCTCGGCGGTGAGCGGCTCTCCGGGGCGGCGAACCTGTACGGGCTTGGGCCGAAGCGGCAGGCCGTCGTCGGCCGCGGCGGCTTCGGCTTCCGCGAGGGCCCGGTAGAGCGAGGCGACCGAGGGGGACTTGCCCGCGCTCTTGCCGGTCTTGATGGTGAGCTTCTTGGCGATGTCGGGGACGGGGACGCCCTTGTCCTTGAGCGCGACGGCGAAGGTGAGCATGTCGTCGTCGATGACCTTCGGCCGGCCGCCGTGGTTGCCCTTGGCGGCGGCGACGGCCTGGCCTTCGAGGGTCTTCTCCCGGATGTAGTTGCGCTCGATCTGCCCGGCGACGGCGAGGACGGCGAAGAACATGGCGCCCATGCCGTTGGGGTCGTAGATGCCGGTGAGCGGGCCGGTGAGGAGTTCGAGCTGGATGCCGCCGGCCTGGAGCTCGGCGGACAGCGTCATCAGCTCGGCCGCGTTCCTGGCGAGGCGCTTGAGCTCGTGGACGGTGAGGATGACCGGCGTCTCGGGGGCGGCCTCCTTGAACTGGTGGGCCAGGGCGAGCGCCGCCTCCAGCTCGGGCCGGACCTTGACGCGGGTGCTGATCTGCTCCTTGAAGACCTTGTGGCACTGGGCTCGGTGGAGGGCTTCGAGCTGACTGGCCAGCTCCTGGCGGACGGTCGAGGTCCTGGCGTAGCCGATACGGACCGGGCTCTCGGTGCGGGGCGCGGGCACGACGGCGAGCGCCGGGCCCTGCTTCCATGCGCGGCCGGGGTAGCGGTCGGCGGGGACGAGGACTTCGAGTTCCTCGCGGAGCGCGGGGACGAGGACGAAGCGGGGAGTGTGGTACTTCGCGGCGGTCTTCCCGCCGCGGGTGCGGCAGGCGGAACCGGCGGGCGCGTCACAGTTCGGGCAGTCGTGACGTTCTACCGCCAATGCGGCCCGATCGGGCGTGAGATCCATCCAGGAAGTCTCTCAGAAGTGTCTCGCACAACATGCGGGTTTCGAGAGGACTTTTGCGAACGGCGACCTGCGGAAACGTGATCACTACGGGGGTTCTCGCAGAACTCTCACAGATGAACATTTATGAGAATGACCGTCCGTCATGCTCGTGGCCAAGGGCGCCCGGTGGCGTCGGATGTCGTTCCGGTGTTCGGTGCCCCCGCGAGGGTGACGGCCTCCGTCGTGAGGGCGGGCGCAGTGGGAAACTGCGGGTCGTGTCTGGATTCGCGAGAGATCCGAAGTACTACGGGGACCGGCTGGTGTACGAGCCGCTGGAGAGCAAGTGGTCCCGCTACCACGCCCGGCACTGCGGGTGCGGTCAGGACTGGCTCGAAGCTCACGCTCTCCCGGCCGGGTTCACGGTGATCCCCCGGGGCCGGACTGGCTACTACGGGCTCGTCGGCCCCGGGCTGACCGAGGGCGTGGACGAGGAGGCGTTGACCGCGAACGCGCTGTGGGAGGCGGTGACCGGCAAACCGGGCACCCAGACCTGGTACGAGAGCGTGCACGTCACCTGCCGCAGCCCGGAGGCCGAGGCGGCCCGCAAGGCGGCCAACGACGAGTACGTGGCCGCGGACAGCGCCTTCGACTCACCCAGCAGCGCCAGGAACGGGCGGACCGTGGCGTACCGGGTCGCGAGCGCGGCCCGCATCGCGACCTCCGCCGAGTCCTCGTCCTCCGGCACAAGCGAGATG
This sequence comes from Kitasatospora sp. NPDC005856, assembly GCF_040629945.1. Lineage (NCBI taxonomy): Bacteria > Bacillati > Actinomycetota > Actinomycetes > Kitasatosporales > Streptomycetaceae > Kitasatospora > Kitasatospora sp. NPDC005856. The sequence continues at coordinate 2,290 of NZ_JBEXWT010000055.1, forward strand.
ACCATGGCCGCCGCCGACATCACCGCCGCGCGCGGCGCGACCTTCTCCACGGCCGCCCACAGCGCCACGACGTCCAGGTCGGCGCCGTGGGTCTCGACGAGCTCCAGCTCCTCGAACAGCACCTTCGCCGCCCGCGCGAGCGTCCGCGACGCCTTCTCCAGCTGCGGCAGCGTCGAAAGCCGCTCCTTGTCCGTGGCCCGCTTCGCCGTGCTGATCAACCGGGTGGCCATGAGGACCTGGAACAGGTCCAGGGCCTCGTCGATCGCCTTCGCCTCCAGGTGCCGCATCACCGCCGTCAGCATCGCCGTGCGCTTTGGCTCCGCCGTTCGCTCCAGCAGCGGCGCCTTCGACCCGAGCGCGTACCGGGCCAGCGCCGCCAGCCGGTTCGGCGGGATCTGCGACAGCCGCAGCCTCCCGAGCTGGAACGCGCCGATCTCGTCCACCCGCTCCAGCGCGCGGGCGAACGCCGTCCCCGTCGTCCGCGTCGGCGGCCGGCGCAGCCGCTCCAGCTCCGAAACCCGCGCCCCCTCCGGCACCACGAGCGTCGCCACCAGATCCCCGGGCAGCGCCGCATCCGCCCGCCGGGCCGCCTTCGCGACCGTGGTGTGCAGCCGCTTCTCCGCGACCGCCCGCGCCTCGGACACCTGACGGGCCAGCACGCTCACGCCGGGCAGCAGCACCCGGTTCCGGCGCAGCCAGCCCACCGCCTGGTTGAACAAGGCCACCGGACCCTCGGCGTGCGTCCACGCCCGCCCGTGCAGGAACGTCCGGAACCGCCGGCCCCACTCCGCGTCCTCGTACGGGTGGTAGCCGTACGCGTCCCGGATCTCCCACGTGTGCTCGTACGCCGTCTTCGGCCGCTCTGTGTACCGCTTCACGCACGACGGATCCTCGATCCCGAGCTGCGCGGCCAGGTGGTCGACCACCGGCCACGGCACCGCGAGCGGGTCCTCCAGGAACAGCCCGATATACCGCAGCGTGCACATCTGGAGCGCGAAGCCCAGCTGATGGTGCTTCGTACGGCGCAGCGCGACCAGATCGCGGTCGACGTCGTCCAGGAAGAAGAACCGCTCCAGCTCCGGCCCAGTCGGCTCCTCGCGGAACCTCCCGTACGCCTCGGCCTGCTCATCAGTCAAAAATTCCACGGGCACGCGCCGGACGGTAGCCGCCCCTCACCCGTGACCGACGATCTTCCCCAGAAGCCCAGCGCGGTACCGGATCACTGTGCTAGCCGACCATGATCATTCTCAGCGCCAACGGCTGTACCGATGTTCCCCAGGGCCGAAGATGAGCTGGGACCGTCGGATGCGTAGGCTCAGGGCCGTGGCTGATCAGATACAGAAGATCGTGACGGGGCTGCCGGACCTGAAGGATGTCACCGGCGTGTGGGCGGTGGCCGACAGCCGGGTCGCGCAGGGGGACGCAGCCTTCGCTGCGGACCTTGGCATCGCTCTCGCCAGGACGCACGGCACCGGGGGGCAGATGTGGCAGTACAGAAGTGTCTTCGACCATCTGCTTCGGTTGTTGGCCACCACCACTGGTCCCGAGAATGTCGCCCAAGCGCTGCGGCTGGTCTCCTCGGCTGAGGTCGCCAGCACGAAGCTGGATCGCTACACCGCCTCGTTGCTGGCCTCCAGCCACGAGGCGACGGACCTGGCTGTGGCGTTCACCGGCCGCGCTTCGGAGGAGCTTCGGGCCTGCCTGGTCCACGAGCTGGTTCTCAGGGGTGTGGTCGTCGAGGAGATGCCGGGGATCGCGGGTTGGGCGACATCACCACATTGGAGTCATCACCCGCTGGGCTGGCTTCCCCTGACGCTGTCCGACATGGAACGAAGCGCCGACCTGCCGAGCTACAGCATCCGTGGCAGCGGTCACTCGATGCCGTACGGACCGTCGGAGAGCCGCGAACTGGCAGTGATCACCAGCGCGCGTGTCCCGTCGGCGGAGGAGACGACAACACAGGCCTCTGCCACGGCGATGGCCAAGGCCGTGGCGAACTGGGCTGAAGAGTCCAACGGGCGCATCGAGGCGCGGGTGTTCGACTTCGCCGAGCCCGTGGACGCCCAGCTGGTCCCGAACGCGCTTCTGACGCTGGGGCTGGAGTGTCTGGGCGGGGTGGGGAAGAAGACTGCTCTGTCGGTCGCTGGCCTCCCGCTGGCCCAGGCATGGCGAGTGCTCTTCGCCGCGGCGTCGACGGGAGGGGCATACAACTCCGGTTCCTATGGCGCCTACGGCCGGCTGGCGGCCTGGCAGTCCCTGGCCGCGCTGGCTGGAAGCCCTGAAGGCGCCACCGCTGGCGAGGCCGAAGCAGGTGTGCGGGACTGCGTCTGGCACGGCTTCGGCGCCGACACGAAGTGGTTCGAACAAGTGGCCTGGGACATCGGTCTGGCCGCTCTTGCGCCGGGCCGTCGACGCTTGGCCGTGCTGGCCGCGACGGACACCGACTGACGTTCCGTGGTCCGTGGGTTGAGCCGGTAGCGCTCGCCCACGCGGGGACGGTCCCCCAATCCAGTGCCGTCGTGGTCGGGCTCTGCGCTGCCGGTCAGCAGGCGAAACCGGACTCGAGAGAGATCTGAGGCACCTGTAGCTCAGCCAGGCTTCCTCTGCGAGGGGTCAGCTGAAGACTACCGGCCCGTTCGGCAGTTGGATCGTGTTCGTACAGCCCAGTGGTGCCTTGGTGATCGCCTGGCGGGCGAACTCCACGGACAGCTCGGCCATCTTCTGTCGTCCGGGCGGCGGGTTGGATGAACCCTCCGGTGTCCGGAGTGCGAGGGCCGCCGTGTAGTACCAGGTGCGGTCCGGACCGTCGGGCGTCGTCTTGACCACGCAGGAGAAGCGCACCACGGAGGAGCGCTCGCCGGCTTCGCCGTCGGAGAACGGCAGGAAGTCCTTCGCCACCTGCTGTCCTTCGTTGTGGATGCGTTCCACCTCGGTGGCGGCTCCGACTGCGGTGACGACCAGCCTCCGCTGGTTGTCACCGCTCACCGTGCACGACAGGTAGGCCGGTGCGGACTCCGTGGAGGGTGTCCCCGATGCTCGCCTACGTCACCGCGGCGGGCATCCAATTCGTTCAACTTCGCTCATCAATCGGCGAATTACAGGCATGAGCATTCAATCAGAGACTGTTGTCCTACTCTTTCCGGACAGCGCCGGATCGGGTGGCCGGAAGGCCTTGCCTCGCCGCTCGGCGCTGGCCATGATGGGCCTGAGCCTCCGGCATATGCCGCCGGGGGCGGCCCGTGTAGCCCGGGTGTGCGTCGAACCGCCGCCCGGCCCCCTGGACGGATCCGCCACTCTCGAGCGGCGTGACTCCCCAGGCCGCAAGCCGGTTCCACTGACTCCGCTGCGCAGTCAGATGGTCCGTGCGACCCACCACTCGAACCCCTCGAGCCCGCTCGCGTATTCGCGCGCAGCACATCCGCGGGCGCCACCACCCTGCTGGGACCCCCTACCGGTTCCATCCCCTCACCGAGAGAAGGATTTGTCATGCGCACGCTCACCGCGCGTCGGATCGCCGCCGCGGCCGGCATCGCCATAGCCCTCATCACGGCTGTCCCCGCCAGCGCCACCCCCGGGGCGCTGGACACCACCTTCGGCACCGGCGGCAAGGTGACCACCGACTTCGGAGCCACCCCCTCGCTCCCCGACATCGCCAACGCCCTGGCGATCCAGCCCGCCGACGGAAAGATCGTCACCGCCGGCCGGGACGGAATCAACGTCCCGGCCGCCGGCGGCAACGCCCAGTTCGCCCTGGCCCGCTACAACACCAACGGGACCCTGGACACGACGTTCGGCCCCTCCAGCGCCGTCCCCGGCACCGTCACCTTCTCGTTCCTCGCCGCACCCAACACCAACTTCGCCCGGGCCGTGGCGATCCAGCCCGCCGACGGGAAGATCGTCGTCGCGGGGCTCGCCGGCCCGAACGAGCAGACCGCCAACGTCGCGATCGCGCGCCTGAACACCGACGGCAGCCTGGACACCTCCTTCGGCACCGGCGGCAAGGTCCTGCTCAACGTCTCCGGCGGACTCGGCGACGGCATCCGCAGCCTGGTTGTCCAGCCGGACGGAAAGATCGTCGGCGCCGGCGCGGCCGGACCCAACGCCCTGCTGGTGCGCCTGAACTCCAACGGCACCCTGGACACCACCTTCGGCGGCGGCCTGGGGCTCACCACCCTGCAGCTCGGCACCACCAGCCACTTCTTCGGCCTCGCCCAGCGCAACGACGGCAAGCTCATCGCCGGCGGGTTCTCCGTCAACACGCTCACCAGCGTCGACAACTTCCTCGCCGCCAGGTTCAACACCGACGGCAGCCTGGACACCACCTTCGGCACCGGCGGCTCCACCAACGTCTCCTTCGGCCCGCTGTCCGACCTCGCGTTCAGCATCGCCCTGACCAACGGCGGCAACAACGGCAAGATCGTCCTCGCCGGCCTGGCGCAGTCGCCTGACCCGTTCAACGTCATCGGGGCCGGCGCCTTCGGCCTGACCGAACTGAACGCCGACGGCAGCCTCAACCTCGCGTTCGGCACCCTCGGGAAGACCACGACCAAGGTCAGCCTCCTCGGCGACGAGGCCCGCTCCGTCGCCATCGGCCCCGCCGGCAAGATCTACGCCGCCGGCGAGAGCAACGAGGTCTCCCCCTTCCCGCTCGACCCCAACACCGGCGTGCAGACCGTGGTCCGCTACACCTCCAACGGCCTCATCGACACCAGCTGGGGCACGGCGGGCGTCGTCACCACCTCGTTCGGTATCGGCGGTGCCTCGGCCCGCGGCGTGGCGCTCGACTCCAGCAACCGCCTGGTGACCAGTGGCACCGCCACCGTCACCAAGCCCGACCTCGTGCCCGGCTTCGACTTCACTGCCGTGCGCTACCAGACCAACTGATCCGACAACGCACGCCCTGGGCCCGGAACCGCCTCGGTTCCGGGCCCAGGGCGTGCGCCTGGAAGGCCATCATGGGCTAACGTGAACCGTGGTATCTCCAAGTTGGCCTCGACCAGCTTCTCCAGCGCGATGTTGATCAGATCCGCCGGGTTGTTCTTCGACGCCGCCGCCACCCGCATCGTCCTGGCCGCGACGGCCGGACAGCGCGAGGCCACCGGGTGCCAGGACCGTCCGGACTGGACGGCCGACCGGTCGTACTGCTCCGCCGGCGGACGTCGTACCGGACGCGGGGACGCCGGGCATCATCCTGTCGCGGGCGGCCCGGTTGAGGCCGCTCGGATCGAACCGCTCGGCGGCTTCCGGCACGGGTCCCGCGTCGCCGGGCGCGTCGCTGACACCCACGTCCTGAGCGCCGGTGTACGAGGGGTCGGACCGTATGCGGGTCAGCGCCGGAGAAGACCGGCCAGCACACGCAGCACGACCAGAAGATGGCGGGACAACAACTCCAGGACTCGCACGGCCGCGTTGCGACGATGACTCCGACGCGACCACACCGCGGGCAGGACAACGCCCAGATAGAGCAGCAGGAACACGGCCAGGACGACGGCGCCCGGCGAGAAGAGCACGGACGCATCGGTTCGGAGGTCATCGGTGAATGGCACGGAGGATCCCTTCGTGGAGAACACTTCGGCAGGAACTCTCCCTGTCCGGTGGTTCCGTACGGAACCCGGATCGTCGGTTTGTAGAGTCGAAGCCGAAACCGGGAGGCCATCGGGCATAAGCCCAAGGGCCGTCCAACGGCAGGGCGATACGGATCGGACAGGCGGGACGGCGTGCACGGCGGTGCTGAGGAACGGTTCCGAACGGACCTGCGGACCCTGGGGGAGTGGCGCCTCAGCAGGCTCAGGCCGGCACCGACCCTGCGCAGACTCGCGAGCGGCGCCCAGGTCGCGTCGCCCTCGACGGTCGGCGGCTGGCTCACCGGACGCAACCTGCCGACGTCCGCGGAGCGTCTGATCGGGCTGGTACGCGTGATTGGTGCCGAGGCGAAGCGCCAAGGAGTGGAGCCCCTGCCCGACGAGAGGCATCTCTTCGACCCCGACCACTGGCGCCGCCTCGACCGGGCCGCTACGGCCGAGCGGACCACGGGGAAGAACAGCGGGACCGCGCTGCAACCGGCCCCGGCGCCCGGCACCGTCGGCCCCCTCGACCTGCCACGCCCGCTGGCCGACTGGCAACCCGAGCGGCTTGGCGTACACGCGGCCATCGCCGACCCGCTGCGGACAGCCGCGAAAGGCTTCGTGCTCCCGGCATACATCCCCCGCCGCCACGACCACGAGTTGCGGGACCTTCTGACCGACGCGGCATCCGGAACCGACCCCGTCCTGCTCGTGCTGAGCGGGTACAGCTGCACCGGGAAGACCCGTACCGCCTACGAGGCGGTCGCAGCCTGCCTCGCCGACTGGACACTGGCGTATCCGAAGGATGCCGACAGTCTGTGCCGACTGCTCGTCGGCGACGCCCTCGGCACCCGCACCGTACTGTGGCTCAACGATGCCCAGGAACTGCTCGCCGGCCACGGCGGCGAGACCGCGGCCGCAGCCCTGCGCCGACGGCTCGAACAGCCAGGGCCGCTGGTGATCATCGCCACCCTCTGGCCGAACCACCAGGACGGACTGACCGCCCACCAAAACGATGCCGCTCGTGACCGCCACTCCCAGGCCAGAGCCCTGCTCACGGCGGCCCGCGTGATCACTGTCCCGACGGCCTTCGACAACTCGGCCCTGGGACAACTGCACGAGACGGACGACGGATCGCTGGCTGTCGCCGCACGGACCGCTCCGGACGGCTCCATCACCCAGACCCTGGCCGGTGGGCCGGCCCTGGTCCAGTGGTACGAGCAGGCCGACGGAGCACAGAACTGCTACGGCAAGGCCGTTGTCACGGCCGCGATGGACGCACGCCGACTCGGCCACACCTCCCCGCTCCCGCTGACGCTGCTGCAAGCGGCCGCACCCGGCTACCTGACGGACGCCCAGCGCGCCGCAGCGCCGGCCGACTGGTTCGAGACAGCACTGACCTTCGCCCGGACCAGGGTCAAGAACGTGGTGGCGGCACTCGGCGACGTTGCCCACGAGCACGGCATGGGCGCCAGGCCGGGCGTGTGCCGCCTGGCGGACTACCTCGACCACCACGCCCGGACGGCTCGGCGCTTCTGCTTCCCACCCGCCTCGTTCTGGTACGCCGTCGAACAGCACGCGGCGACCGCCGCCGACCTGTACGAACTGGCCCGCTCCGCAGAGCGGCGGGGGCGGCTGCGCCTGGCCGCCGCACTGCTGCGCCGAGCGGCGGACGGAGGGCACAACCCGGCCTGGGAGGCGATCGTCACGATGATGGCGTACCGGGACCTGACCGAGGAGGCCGAGCCGCTGGCGCGATCCGCCCTGCGGAACGGGGACCCGGAGCCGATGCTGGCCCTGGCCTGGACACTCGACGAGTTCGGCGACCCGGAGGGGACCGCGCGGCTGGTCCGGGAGGCGGCAACCACCGGGCGGGCGTCCGCGCTGATCTCGCTGGCGGCGGTGCTGCCCAACGGCCCGGAGGCGGAGGCCGCGTTGACGGACGCCATGGCACTCGGAGACGCTGGGGCTGCCTATGAGCTGGCCGAACTGCGCCGGAAAGCGGGCGACCTCGCGGAGAGCGAGCGGATCCTGTGGCTGGGCGCTTCGGCGGGCGACCAGAACGCCAGAGGCGCACTGGTGACGCTCAAATGCGAGGCCGACGAGTGGGACGAGGCCGAGCGCCTGGCGCGGTCCTTCGCGGAACACGGCGACGGATTCGAACTGGCCATGATGGCGATGGCTCGGTGCTCGGACGATGACCTGGCCGAGGCCGAACGGCTGGCCTGGGCAGTTGTCGAGCTCGCCGACCGGGACGTGCTCGGTGAGTCGAAGCGGTCTTGGCCGGGCGGCACCTTTGCCGCCGTCATGACACTAATGGGCTTGCACGTCGACAATGAGGCCGGCACAGAGGCCGTTCTGCACCGCCTCGCGGAGTTCCGGAACCCGCAGACCTGGGCAGTGGCGGCCTGGCAGCTGGAGGGGCGTGACCAGGGCCGGGCCGAGGCTCTGCACCGCCGCGCGGCAGAGCGGGGCGAGCTCTACGCGCTGGAGCGGTTGGCGATGCTGGAGCGGTACCGGAAGGCACCCGAGGCCGAGCACACGCACCGTGCCGCAGTTGACGCCGGCGGTGGGGTCGATCCGCTCAGCACCTTCTGGGACGCGGATGGCAGGACTGAGGAGGCCGAGCGCGCGCGTTGCTATGGCCTTGAGATCGACGGCTCCATTGCCGACCCCTGGCCGTTCCAGTCACCGACGCTCGACAGCAGTGAGTGACGCTGCCGGACCGATCACGCCCCCGGCCCACACCGCGACCGAATCGGCCACCGCCGTTGACCGGCATCAGCCCTTGCGGCGGTTTCCGCCTCCGGCGTCGTCGGCGCCGGCCCCGGCCGGGCGGTGAGCGTGTTCCTGCGGATACGCGCGGCCCCGAGGAGAAACACTCCTGCCCACGTCGGTACAGTCGGGCGCACCCACGGCGCTTCGCCGCTGTGGCCAGGTGATGGAGATCGATGGACAGTGCGGGAGCCAAGGCTGGCCGAGACCTCCGACATGGTTTCGGGTGTGAACGGCAACGCGGAGGCGACGTGCTGAGCGTGCCTCGAACGACCGGACCGTGGCACGGCCGTCGCTACCGGCCCCGCTGAGCAAACGGTGGGGGAAGGCTGCGGGGCGTCCGTGCGGGAGGGCGAAGAGCCAGTCTCTCCACGAGGGCGTGGAGGCCGGGGTCGGCGCCCGGGGCCCGGTTGTCGAAGAGGACATCGGTCAGGGCCGCGGTACGGGCGTCGACCAGGAATCCGGCGGCCCGTGTCATCCACATCTGGTGCTTCTTGGCTTCGAGGTAGTCGCGCAGGAACCGTCGGGGGTCTGCCTGCCCCTGCCCGTCGAGGTGGCTCATCCAGATCAGGAGGTAGCTGTCCTGCCGCGTGGAGCCGCTGATCATCGCCATGGTGTGCGGTGCGCGGTTCTTCCGGCTCCTCCGGACCAACTGTTCTGCGACACGGCCGAACTGGCGCTGGGTCTTGGCGGATCCGGTGAGCATGGTCGCACCGGTGGCCAGCCACCCCGGGGCCCTGGTCGTCGCGACGGCGTCCACGAGGGCCTGAAGCGCGGGATCGCTGTTCATCGTGGGCGATCCTCCCCGAAGGGCAGTACAAGACAGGTGGTTTCCGGGCTATTTTAGACAACCGCCAAGGAAACCCACCCTCTTAGCAGAATCACGCGCCCCCTCACCCCGCCTTCCCCACATACATCAACCACTCTGCAACTAAGTGCATGGGCTCCCTTGGCGATTGTCTAAAATGGATCGAAGTGCAAGGGATTCCCGGCAACCACGACCGGGGATCCGCCGTGACGGTGCGAACGACCCGGCCGGCGAACAGGGAGGGCCCGGGGCGTGCGCGGGCTGGTCCGAGCAGGTCTTGGGCTTCGAGGGTGCAGGCGCGGCGCTGGCCGGCACGGTGAGGTGGTCGGCGGCGAGTCGGGCAGTGGTGCGGGTGCTCCACCCGGTCATCCCGTCCATGGAATGCGTCCTGCGTCCATCGGGTGTGTTCCGCGTCGACTGGGCCGCTGTGCGCGCCACCGTGCCCTGCCGGCCTTCCCTCGCTGGCCAAGCTCCCCACCGTCGCGAGCTGACCCCCTCGGCTGCGGCGCCGGCTTCGTCCAGCGCAGGACGGCGGCCGGGTTCCCGCACGGGAACCCGGTGCTCCACCATGACCACCTCGCCCTGCGCATCCACGACGGCGCGTTCTCCGCCATGGACCTCACCGCCCGTCACCCGCGCACCGGCGAGCTGCTGTCCACCGTAAAGTTCATGGTGCAGACCCCTCGCCGCCGCTGGCGAACTCCAGCGCGAGCTGACCTATGACGGGCGCCGCCCCGCCGTCCCGGCCGACAAGACCGACGACGTCCGCACCGCGTACCTGGACGGCCGCTCCATCCCCGCCCTCGCCCGCGACCACGCTGTCAGCCGCGGCGCCATCCGCACCGCAGTCGCCGACCTCCTGCCCGAGCACACCACCGCCGGCCCCGAAGGCGCCCGTCACCCTCGACATCGGTGGCGCCCCCGCAGTCCTGCCGGACACGGCGCGGCCGTTGCGCCACCGTTTGCCCGTCCGGGTGTTGATCCCGACGATCCGACACGCTTCGCTGCTGTTCATACCTTGCCTGCACGAGCTGAAGGTAGACGCGCCGTTCCTCGGTCAGACGCCTCCCCCGGTTAACCGAACGGTCCCGGATCTCGAAGTCCATTGCATCCCCTGAACTGGGGTGCTGCAACGACTCATAGAACCCAAGGACGCAAGGGGGCCGCCGTCGTTGTGCGGGGTCTCGTGGCCCGCTCGGGGTTCGGGCCAGGACCGTTGCCTCTACGGTGCCGGTGTCGGCCAGCGGCGGCGCGTTCGGCTACGCCGTGGCGGCGTCGTCCGGGCGGGTGGTGCGCTCGGCGGCCTCGAGAGCCGCCCCGTCCGGGCAGCTGCAGGCGCAAGGAGCGGGTGCGGGTTCCGATAGTGCAGTGCGCGGTAACGGTGCGGCTCTCGATCTCTCCCCACCCAGCGCCAAGGCCGGCGACGGCCGGATCACTGACGGCCAGGCGGAGCGCGGCGCCGGGCCATGGGGTGGTGACCAGCAGGGTGGTGCCCTCTTCGCGCAGGCGGGCGTGCAGGCGTTGGGCCTGGCGCGGTTGGATGGGGGTGGTAGGCCGCAACACGATCACCCCGAAGACGCCCTCGCGGGCGAGCGGGGAGGTCACCTCTGCCCACTGCGTCCCGGGGGAGTCGACGGTTGCGAGCCGGTCGTAGGGTTGTGGGGCTGTGGAGGTTCCCTGTCCCTTTCAGCATGTTGAGTCGCCGATGGCCGACGGCGCGGCCACCACAGTGACGGAGGCCTACCGGCGGGGTAGGACAGCAGATGCCCTCGTCAGCAGTACCAGGTCACTCCGAAGGTGATCCGCGGGTGACTGGCCTCAGCGGGCGGGCTCCGCGTCCTGGTCGAGGTGGCGAGCGGTGTCCTGGATCAGGGTGCGGAGCCAGCGGTGGCCGGCGTCGTGGGTGTGGACGGGGTGCCACCAGAGGGCTTCGTTGATGGGGCCGGCGTCGAAGGGGCAGGGGATCACGCGCAGGGTCGAGGGCAGGGGCATGGCCTCGGTCAGGCGGCGCTGGAGGACGGCGATGCGGTCGGTGCCGGTGATGTAGAGGGGCAGGGCGAGGAAGCTGTCGGTGACCGCGTGGGGGCGTAGTTGGCGGCCGGTCTCGGTGAGGCGCTGGAGCATGAACGGGGCGTTGTGCGGGTCGAACTGACCCAGGACCCAATTGAGGACAGCGAGGTCCTCGGTGCTGGGCGGGTTGTCGGCGGCGGGGTTGTCGCGGTCGACGAGTGCGACCCATTCGTCGGTGAACAGGGGCAGGTTGGGCATCCCGTGGAAGAGGCTGCCGTGGGGGGCGATCAGCCCGTCGACGGTCGGTTCGGCGTCCTCGCCGGGGTGGGTCTCGGGCATGCCGAGGCGCCGGAAGCGCAAGGTCGCGCGGGGAGCCTGTTTCTCGAAGGCGTCGAGCAGCCTCGGCCCGAGGACGGCGGCCGTGTAGTCGGCGACGGACAGGGTGAACTCCCGCTCCGAGGTGGCGGGTTCGAACTGCGACTTGGTGGCGAACAGCCGGTCGGAGAGTTCCAGGACGGAGCCCGCCTGCTCCTGGAGCTGGGCGCCGAGCGGGGTGAGCTGGTAGCGGTTGCCGACCCGCTCCAGGAGCTCGTCGTCGAAGTGGCGGCGCAGGCGGCCGAGCATCGCGCTCGCGGCCGGCTGGGTGACGCCGATGCGCTCGGCGGCGCGGCTGACGTGTCGCTCTTCGAGCAGGGCGTGCAGGGCGACGAGGAGGTTGAGATCAGGGCGGGCGACCATGCCCCCAAGGTAGCAGTCGTGTTTATGGAGCGATATTCATCATTGATTTCCCGTATACGCGTCGGGCGGCAAGACTCGAATCCATGAACCAGAACCCCCAGCCCCTGGCCCTCACGAACGCCCTGCTGATCGACGGCACCGGCGCCCCGGCCGTCCACGGCGCGACCGTCGTCATCACCGGGCACGAGATCACCGTCGCGGGTGCAACCGTCGCCGTACCGGAGGATGCGGCCGTCGTCGACCTGCGGGGCAAGGCCGTCCTGCCGGGGCTGATCGACGCCCACGTGCACCTGGGCGGCCTCGGCTTCCACCACGCCCCGCCCTTCGGCGGCCGGGAGGCCACCGGCCACTACGCCGTGCCCCGCACGGACGCCCTGCGCCACGGGGTCACCACCCAGCGCAGCCTGGGCGACTTCCTGCACGACAGCATCGCCGTGCGCGACGCCGTCGAGGCCGGCACCCTGCCTGGCGCGCGCCTGGCCGTCAGCGGGCCGAGCTTCCAGGTCGAGCACGGCCACCCCAACGGCACTGTCTGGGGCGGGGACGACGCGTGCCTGCGGGAGGCCGCCCGGACACCGGAGTCCGCCGCCGAGGCCGCGGCGGCGGTCGAGGACCTCGCCGCCGTCGGCGTCGACCTCGTCAAGATCATTATCTCGAACAACGCGATCTTCGGCCCGCCCCGACCGGAGCTCAAGATGCCCTGGCACCTCGTCGAGGCCATCGTCGACGCCGCGCACGGGCACGGGCTGAAGGTCGCCGCCCACACCGAGACGGTCGAGGACTCCCGGCGCGCGGTCGACATCGGCGTCGACGACATCGAGCACCTGCTCCTGCGCGCCGAGGACCCGCACGACGAGGCCGCCCTGGACGACCTGTTCGCCCTCATGGCCGCCCGCGGCACCTACCTCGTGCCCACCATGGTGGCCCACCAGCTCCACGCCACCGCCGACACCGACGCCCGCACCCTGCGCTACGGCAACCAGGCAGTGCGCCGCGCCTACGAGAGCGGCGTGCGCCTGGGCGTCGGCTCCGACGCGCACTCCCGGGGCCTGCACGGCTGGAAGCTGCACAGCGAGCTGATCATGATGGTCCACGACCAGGGCATCCCCGCCCACGCCGCCCTCACCGCCGCGACCCGCACCAATGCCGAACTCCTCGGCCTCGCAGACCGGCTGGGCACCGTCGCAGCGGGCAAGACCGCCGACCTGCTGATCGTCTCCGGCAACCCGCTGGAGGACATCACCGCGATCACCGGCGTGCACCAGGTGATCCAGAACGGCACCGTCGTGACCGACAACGGCGCCTGACCCCCCTCTTCTCCAGCGAGGCCCTGCCCGCCCGCCCCTCCCACGTGCCGCCGCTCGGTTCCCGAACCGGGCGGCGGGCTCAGGACCCGGCCCCGCTCACCACCTGTTCTCCCGTCCCCGAAGTGGGTCCCACCATGTCTTCCCCCCAGACCTCCCCGCACACGGCACAAAGTTCCCCGGCCCCGGACCCGCTGCGCTGGAAGGCCCTGATCTTCATCGGCATCGCACAGCTCATGGTCGTGCTCGACGGCACGGTGGTGAACATCGCGCTGCCCCACGCCCAGGCCGCCCTGCACATCCCGGACACGAACCGACAGTGGGTGGTCACCGCCTACAGCCTCGCCTTCGGCGGCCTGCTGCTGTTCGGAGGCCGGATCTCGGATTTGTGGGGCCGCAAGCGCGCCTTCATCACCGGCCTGGCCGGATTCGCCGCCGCCTCCGCCCTCGGCGGCGCCGCCGTCAACGAGGCCATGCTGCTGGCCGCCCGCGCCGGCCAGGGCGTCTTCGGCGCCCTGCTGGCCCCCGCGGCGCTGTCCCTGCTCTCGGTCACCTTCACCGCGCCGAAGGAACGCGCGAAGGCCTTCGGCATCTACGGCGCCATCGCCGGCGCCGGCAGCGCTATCGGACTGCTCCTCGGCGGCCTGCTGACCGAATACCTGAACTGGCGCTGGGTCATGTTCATCAACATCCCCTTCGCCGCCGTCGCCGCCACCGGCGCCCTCGCCTTCGTGCGCGAGCGCGAGCCGGCCCGCAACCGCGACCGCCTCGACATCCCCGGCGTCCTGCTGGCCACCGGCGGCGTCGTCGCCCTGGTCTACGGCTTCACCAAGGCCGCCTCCGCCGGCTGGAGCGCCGGCATCACCCTCGCCCTGTTCGCCCTCGCCGCCGTCCTGCTCGCCGCGTTCGTCACCGTGCAGGCGAAGGTCAAGAGCCCGCTGCTGCCGCTGCGCGTGATCACCGACCGCAACCGCAGCGGCGCCTACCTCGCCCTCGGGCTGGCCATCGTCGGCATGTTCGGGCTGTTCTTCTTCCTCACCTTCTACCTCCAGGACGTCCGCGGCTACTCACCCGTCACCACCGGCTTCGCCTTCCTCCCGATGGTCGCCGGCATGATCACCGGCTCCACCCAGATCGCCGCCCGCCTCCTGCCCCGCATCCCCGCCCGCCTCCTGATGGGCCCCGGCATCATGCTCGCCGCCGCCGGCATGCTCATCCTCACCCAACTGTCCACGACCAGCTCCTACGCCACCGTCACCCTGCCCGGCATGCTCCTCCTCGGCACCGGCATGGGAACGATGTTCACCCCCGCCATGAGCCTGGCTACCTACGGCGTCCAGCCCCGCGACGCCGGCGTCGCCTCCGCGATGATCACCACCTCCCAGCAGATCGGTGGCTCCATCGGCACCGCCCTGCTCAGCACCATCGCCGTCAACACCACCACCGGCTACATGACCGCCCACCACGGCGGCCCCGCCCTGACCGCCCAGGGCCTGGTCCACGGCTACACCACCGCCATCGGCTGGGCCGCCGCCATCATGACCGTCGCGTCCGTCGTCGCCTTCACCCTCATCAACGCCCGCAGCGACGCCTTCGCCCTCAAGACCGGGGCCGCCACCGACCAGGACGCCGTACCCGCCGCCGCCCACTGACCCCTCGTGAGCCGGTGCCGGCGGGAACCGGCACCGGCTTGCGGCTGTTGTCAGGTGTTCGTCGGGGAGTGTCATGAATCAGCTCTGACCCGTAATCGGTGGTAACCGAGTGTGATTCAGGCAGGAGGATGCGGCGGAGGAGCGCGAATCCGGCCCGCCCGTGCATCTGCCGCATGATCCGCTTGGTGTGGGTGTTGACGCCCTCGGTGCGGCCGTTGTGGTGGGGCAGGGTGAGGCCGGCGTCGACGGCGGCTCGGTCGAGTTCGAGGCCGCGGATGAAGGAGTGCGGATGGGGAAGGCCGGCGGCGCGTGCGGCGATGATCCATTCGGTGAGGCGGGCGCCGTTGGCGGAGGCGGGGACAAGCAGCTCGGCGAAGGTATGGACGAGCCGGGAGAGTTCCGTCATGTCCGGGCAGGCGGTGGCGAGGACCTGCTGTGCGACATCCCGTGAGTTCCCCTGGGCCCCGCTGAGTCCCTGCCCCTGTGGCCAGGAGGTTCTTCCCCCTTCGTGTGTTCTGCCGCGTTGTGACGTCACTTCGGGATTCTTGAAGCGTTCTCACGTCGTCCGGCCGATCCACGGTCGGACTGAAGGCGAGGTGGCTCGGGTTGGCGGCGCTGGCAGTCGTACGGGACCTGCGTGAGCGCTGGGCGCCGGCGTCGGCGGAGGAACTGGAGCGGTTCGAGACCGACGTGCTGTCCGGGTTCGTGCTCGCGCGGGCCTCAACGGGGCTGACGGACGGCACGATCCGCGGAGACGTCGAGCACCTGGAGCAGATCAGGACCTGGTTCGGCCGGCCACTGTGGGACATGGAGCCTGCGGACGCGGACGCGTACTTCGGGAAGGTGCTGAGGAACTCGCCGAGCGGCACCCGGCTGGCTCGGTCACAGGCCCTGGGCACGTACTTCCTGTTCCTGGAGCTGCGGCACAAGGTCGAGATCCACCGGATGACCGGGCGTGTGGTCGAGTGCCCGATCGACGAGGTGAACCGCCCGCGCAGGTCCAAGGACGCGGCGTTGCGAATCCCGCCGACCTGGCCGGAGGTCGAGACCCTGTTCACCGGCTGGGGCGGCGATCTGGCCACCTGCCGAAAGTTCGCCCCGACCGCCAGGAACTACACCGCGGCGAAGCTGATGTCCCAGGTCGGCCTGCGAGTGAACGAGGTGTGCAGGCTCGACCTGGCCGACATCAAGTGGCACCTGGGCCGCTTCGGCAAGCTCCACGTCCGTCACGGCAAGGGCACCCGCCTTCGGGTGGACACGCGAACGCTCCTTGGAGGGGGTCATCGCCAAGCGCCTGGACTCGCTGTACCGGGAGGGCGCGCGCTCGCGGGACTGGATCAAGGTGAAACACCTGAGAGTGGCGGACGTTGTGATCGGCGGTTGGCTGC
Organism: Kitasatospora sp. NPDC005856; assembly: GCF_040629945.1. Lineage (NCBI taxonomy): Bacteria > Bacillati > Actinomycetota > Actinomycetes > Kitasatosporales > Streptomycetaceae > Kitasatospora > Kitasatospora sp. NPDC005856. The sequence goes on from NZ_JBEXWT010000055.1 coordinate 18,529, forward strand.
CCGGCGGCCCGGGCGGTACCTCGGTGCGCGCCGTCCTGGTCGGCGCGCGCCTGGAGACCGGTGGCCCGCTGCTGTTCGTCGGCTCGGTGAGTAGCGGCATGGCCGGGCCCGAGCGGCGCGCCCTGGCGGCGGCGCTGAGCCGCCTCGCCGTCCCGGTGTCGCCGTTCACCGCGAGTGGGGCCGGGTTGGGGCTTCCGCGCGGCATCGAGGTGCGGTTCGTACGGCCCACGCTGCACGCCGAGGTGGAGTTCCTGGAGCTGACCGACACAGGCCGGCTGCGTCAGCCGGTGTGGCGGGGACTTCGGGACTGAGGCCGACATCAGCGACGAACTCGCTGATCGGATCCCGCCCAGTTAACAGGATCGACTAGTGGGCGCTATGCGGGAATCCGACAGATAAGTATCGAAAATCTTCCAGGCTTCTTCTATGCGACGCGGAAGAAATCGGCCGTAGCGTGCGTGTACGCCGCCATATTTTCGCCCTGAGCGCAAAACCGGGAGTCGGCCCGTTTCACCCAAAGCCGACCGGCTCCCGTCCGCAGAGTCCTCCAGAGGACCCTACGAAGGGGAGCCTACCCCATGCTCCGATTGCCGCACGCGCTGGGCCCGAGCTCAGGAAATACAGGAGGACGGTTTTCCCGCGCCCTCGTGGGGTCGTCCTACCTCGCTCTTCTAATCGCCCTGCTGACCTCGGGCCCGTACAGCCTGTCCGACGTCCTACTTCTCATGACGCCGTTCCACTCGCCGATCATCTTGTGGAGGCGAGCGTCGAAGTCGCAGCGCCCCAGCTTGGGGGCCGAAACCTCATTCACTGCTCTGATTCTTGCATGCCTATCCATTACGGGGTATGCCGCATTGGCCATCTCGTGCCCTGTATGCGACACCGTGCTTTTCGTGAGCACGGTTATCAGTTTCTTCTCCGCTCAGTTCCTCAACCTTCCGGGGGTCAGCATGTAAAGGGATAATCGAAGGCGGCATGGTCGGTGGCTTCAGAAGTCGAAGTCACCGACCATTTAGTTCGCCAAAATGCAATATGAAGACGCCCTGGGCGCAGACCGACTGGAGCGCAACTCTGGCATGATCGGCGCCCCGGACCAGGTCGAGGAGGGGCTGCTGATGGGGACGCTGACCACCATGGGCGTCGCGGTGGTCACCGCGGTCGTCACCACGTTGGTGACGTCGCGGTGACGCCGCGCACCGAGCGGTGGGGGCTGCGGTAGAAGGCCGCGTTCACCGCCCGGGACGGCTTCCGACAGGCCTTGGAGACGGTGCTGGTCACGGTGCCCCGGCTCCAGGCGCCGCCGCGCGGTGACGGTTCCGGGTTCGCGGAGCGCCTCGAGGCCGAGAGGGAGCGCTGCCGCGACCGGGTCGAGGAGGCGACCCGGATGCTGCTGGACGACTGCGCGCCGTACGTCCTCACCTACACCCACCGCCTGGGCGTCCACCGGCAGCTGGGCGGCTTCATCATGTCCGTGCGTGCTGTGTGGCTGAGCAACCTGCCCGAGGAGGACCGACTGCGGCTGGTGCTCGGCCTCACCGAGCAGGCGCACGCCGTCTTCTTTCCCTCCCGGTGGCACCCGCTGCGGTTCGCCGCTGCCCGGGAGCAGCTGGATCTGTTGTTGGAGGAGGTGTCCGGCCTGCTGGCACTGCCTGGTGCACCCGACGGGGACGCGGCCGGGCCTTCCCCGCTGGCTGCGGTCGTCGAGGGAAGCGGCGCGTAGCGGCCGGCGCCGCGCCGGCCCGGGCCGATGCTCTCGTACGCTCCTTCCCTCTCGCTGGTGCACTCCGGCGAGCTGGCGCGTGGAGCAAGCCCGACGCCACGGGGTGATCCGGCCGACGCCACAGCGGCCGATTGGCTCTCCTTCCGGGGTTCACCGCCCGCCACCCGCGTACCGGCGAGCTGCTGTCCACGGTGAAGTCACGCGTCGGCCTCCCCGGTCCGGTGGGCCTGCCGGGCGGCGACCTTGGCCATGGGGTGGTCGGCGGCCTCGCCGCGGTCGCGCTCGTACTGGTCGCCGGTGTTGCTGGTCGGGGACCAGCGGCCGTGCCGGTCGGCGGCCTCCTTGGAGGCGCCGGCGGCGCGGGCGGCGGAGCGCCCGGCGGAGCGCCAGTCGTGCGCGGTGAAGCTGCGCCCTGCTCGTCGACCGCGTACCCGGCGGCGTGGACCAGGCGCTGGCTGATGTCGTTCACGGTCCCGGCGGCCATCCCGGCGCGAATGTTGCCCCAGCGGTCGATGCCACGCAGCAGCCGCCCGTCGGTGGTGCCGCGCTCGGCGAGGTGGCCGCGCCAGGTGCGCAGGGCCGCGAGCGGGCACAGCGCGTCGCCGCGCGGGCAGGAAGACCTCCACCCCGCGTCCGGCCTGGTCGGTCTTCGACTTCCGGAACCGGACGTGGACTCCGGGCCACTCCGGGTCGCTGGAGATGCGGGCGTCGGCGAGGTTGAGCGCGGCCAGCTCGGAGCGGCGGGTCCAGGCGTTGAAGGACAGCGCGACCAGCAGCCGGTCGCGGGCGCCGGCCGCCGTCGCCGGGTCGCACCGCGTCGCGATGTCGAGGGCCTGGTCGGCCGTCACGATCGCGCTCTGGCGGCGGGTGCGGCCGGCGTCCGCCAGCTGCCCGCCGTGGTCGCGGATCAGGCGCCGGGCGTGCCGGGTGCCGGGCATGCCGTCGAAGCCGGCCTCGGCGTGCACCGCGCGCGGCGGCGACCGCCTGGTCGAGCGAGGCGACGGACAGCGGCCGGCCGGTGCGCGCCGAGACGGTGTCGGTCAGGGTGCGCACCCACTCGGTGAGCGTCTCGGCGGTCATCGGCAGCGCGACCGGCCCTCGGTGACGCACCAGGCGGCCGCGGCGGTCCACCACCGCTCGTACGCCCGGAGCGTGTTCGCCGGCACCGCCTGGCGGAGCTTCTCGCGGGTGCGGTCGGTGAGGCGGTAGTCGGCGTCGGTCCACGCGGAGACGTCGGCGAGCACCTGGTGGTCGCGCGGGCGCACGACCAGCTCGGCGGAGCGCGGCGCCGGATGGTCCGTCAGGGTCACTCTCTCCCCCTCGGTAAGGAGCATTATCTGTGGCAGAACCTCACCAGCGCCCCGAAGTCGACGGACCGTCAGGCGCCCACCAGCAGCGATCCGGGCTTAACGCCAGTTTTCGTTTCGGTGTTCCTCAACCCCCGGGGCGGCAGTACATGCCGGCCACGTGGCCGCAGCCCTCCCCTATGCTCAGCCCGTGCATCCGCTCTCCGACAGCCGCAACCCGTTGATCGCGGCATTCCCAACCGAACTCGCAGACGATGCCGAGGCAGTCCTTGCGGTCATGCCTGCTTCGCGTTTCCGGCCTCTTGCCCAGTTCTCGGTCGTCGTCGAGGGCGAGGAAGTCTCCATCCCCGGACGTCTCTACAACGACGAGCCGCCCGCTGACCTGGTGGCGTTGCTCTCGTCGCGCCAACGACAACTTCTGCACTGCTTGTACTCGAGGCATTGGGACGGAAGGGTAAGGCAGCGCCATCTGGCGGAAGTCGTTGACTCCGCGGACCCGTGGGTCATCCCCTTCGTCATGCAGTTGGTCGGCGAGTACGTCGTGGAGATCCTGGTCGTCATATGCGATGCGCTCCATGATCTCGCTACGCCGGGTACCCGGGGACACCTCGCCTACGGGCAGTTCATCGTGGACAACCCGGCCTTCTTCGCACGCACTCAACGGCGGGTGGTGAGCTACTGGAACTGCTACTACCGCGCCCTTCACGCGAGCTTCCGGGGCTACCCGGGATGCACTGTTCTTGACCTCCTACTGTCTGCTGCCTCCGACAGGGCGGGGCACCCGTGGCCGAACCTCGCTCCTGCCACCGGCATCAGGGCGGACGGTTTCCGCTGAGGAATCGACGTGCAGGATTCGCCGGGGGCGATCAGGTGCATCGTCTGGAACGCATATCAGGCGCTTGACTCGACGCGCGCTTACGCCGCAGGGCACCGCGCCGCGATCATCGAACTCATGGAACCGGACCAGTCAGAAGTAACTGGGGCATCCTCTTCAGTGACTCGTGATCGGGAGCCGACTTCGTTTGACCTTGACACAGTGACAAGGTCTTCACTGCTTCCCAAGTCACCAAGCAACAGCGATACGCGTCCACGTAGGATCCGATGGATGCGCGACTACACCTTCGATACCATCGCCCCGGGCGCCACCCAGGAACAGTTTTTCCGCGCCGTAGAGAAGACCCCCGTCGGCTACCTCAACTACCACGGCCCCTTCTTAGTTCACCAGAGCTCTCCACAGGTGCGGACGCTTGACGCTGAGCTGCGGTTTGAACGCCGTCACACCGCAGCCCTCGCGGAGCTCCTCTCGGGCACCGACGAAAGAGTCAAAGGTACCTTCCGGTTTCACCTGAAACCCGATCCCCTGATCATGGTCTACAACGACTATGTGTACCACCCTTATCACGACTACGCCCGATGCATCGTTGCCATGGCTTCTTTGCTTGCCGACACCGACTTCTCGCTGTGCCTCAGGCACGAAAGCGACAACGGTGACTGGAGCTTCCTTGTCGACCGCTACCGCATCACCGACGGGAAGCTCCAATGGCTGCGCACCCAGACGCCCTATGACGACCTGGACTCATACCTTCTGTCGGTCGATGCACCCTGATTGGACACCGCCCGCTTCCGCCTCGTGCCCCAACTCGCCAAGGCGCTCAACGTACCGACCCCGGCCGCACGCAAGCCGGGGTCCGCGTGAACCCAACTTCCCCGGCCGGTGAACACCGGCGCCGAACCGGTCGGGCACGTCCGCCTCGGCTACGCCCGTGCCTCGACCGCCCGGCCGTCCCTCCACGCACAGCTCGACTCCCTCGCCGAGGCCGGGGTCACCCGCATCTTCTCCGAGAAGATTTCCACCCGCGCCACGAAGCGGCCGAAGTTGGAGGCCGCGGTGAAGCTCGCCGGGGAGATCCGCTCCTCCGGCGTCGCCGTCACCCTCGTCGTCCACGAGCACAAGCGGCTCGGCCGCGGCATCGAACTCGCCATGCTCGCCGAGGAGCTGAAGGCGAGCGACGTCGGTTTGGAGTTCCTCGCCGGTGAGTGAAGGGTTCGTGTTCACAGTGCCCGAGGCCATGTCGGGCATGGAACGCGAGTACATCCGCGACCGCACCTCGAAGGCTACGAATCCGCCCGCAAACGCGGCAAGACCATCGGCGGCGCGGGCGTGACCGACGAGTTCGTGCTCTTCATGGCCCTCCATCTGCGCAACCAGGAGATGAGCCTGAGGCCGTGGCCGCCGTCGTGCCCGGATCGAGGATCCAGCGCGGTCCGGAGGGACGAGGCCGACGCCCGCGACTACCGCGTGTCCTTCGCCCGCCTCGCTCGCCGCATCCCCGGAGCCTGCTCCACCGCCCTCAAGGACGGCGTCCAGGAGATCGCCGACCTCCTCACCAGCCGCCGGATCACCGACCCGGGCGAGCTTCAGTACGACAACCACCGGGGCCTGGTGGCCGCCTGCACCACCGGCAGGGTGCGGGCCCTGCTCACCCCCGACTGCCGGCGGTACCGGTCCGCCCAGCGCTTGGCCGTGGTCGGGGAGACCTGGAAGCGCTCGGCGGCCCGCCGCAGCGGCCAGCCGTCCTCGACCACGCATCGGGCCAGGCGCAGGCGTCCGGTCTCGGTCAGCGGTGCGTTACGGTGTGGCATGAGGGCCTTTCTTGGCGTAGGTGCAGATGTCGCAATCCACACCGAGCCAGAAGGCCCTCACTCATTTCAAGATCACCACGCCGTGAACCCCGTCACCAACCTCCGTGGTCAGTACACCTAGACCGGGACGAACTGGCTGGTCACGTCACCGACGCGGTCGGGCTCGTTGACCAGGTCGAGGACCAGTTCGCCGTTCCCCTTGCCGAAGTCGAGCTGTCCCAGCTCGACCCACACCACGTTCGGGCTCGTGGTCGACTCGAAGAAGTAGCGCTTCTCGGTGCAGTCGGAGACGGTACGCCAGCGAGTGGGCGAGATGTTCGGCTTGGTGGGGTCGTCCGGGGCGCCGAACGGGGCGGAGGCGTTGCGGATCACGCTGAACACGTAGGCCGTGGCCGTGCGCATGTCCTCGGCCTGCGGAAGCAGCGCGGAGTAGTACGCGGCACGCGCGAAGCGGTCGAGCGACTCGATGCCTCCGGGCAACTCCTTGTCACCCCCGTACGCCGGGTACTCCTGCTGGATCTCCAACTGCTTCTCGTAGGGCGGCTCGTTCGCCATCACGGTGTACTGCGTGCCTTCGTGCACGGAGGTCTCGCCGTCAAGGAACTCGATGATGGCCGAGTTGCCGCTCGGGTCCGCGCGGGAGATGTGGCCGGTGCCGGCCTTCCCGCCGATCTTCATCTCGATGAGCTGCACGCAGCTGGTCTCCAGCCACTTGACGGCGTCGGCGACGGTGGAGAACTGATCGAGCAGGCACTGGATCGCGGAGACACAACGGCCGCACCGAAGGCGTGAACACCCACACCAAGAGGATCATGCGCCAGATGCACGGCCGAGCCGGGTTCCCCCTGCTCCGACACCGCATCCTCCTCGCCTGAATCACAGACGGTTACCACCGATTACGGGACAGAGCCGTTCTTAACAGACCCCCCGGGCTACCGGGCGGCCCTTCCCGAACGGCCTCCGTCTGCAGGTCGGTGCACCGCAGGGTGGGGAATCGCGTAAGCACGTCTGAAGAGCGCCCGAGCACGGGATGGGGAAATCCAGGGATCCTCATCACGGTGAGGGATCGGGCTGTTGGCAGGTTGCAAGGAGGTCGGCGGCGTGGTCGGCCAAGAGCGGCAGGAGCACGGAGCAGGGCGAGCAGGGCGAGCGGGGCTCGTCTCGTCCGAGCCGGTTGGCGAGATGGATCGCCGGATCGGCTTTGGTGGTGCTGCGGCCCGGGGCTGCGATGGGCCGGGAATTTCGGTGGGGCCGGTCCTTGGGCCCGGCCGGCGTCGCGAGGTGGGGGTTTCGCGTCGGCGTCCCGGGTGCGGGTCAGAGTGGCAGGACCAGGCGGTGGTGGCCGGGGTGCCAGGTGTAGCCGAGGGTGGTGTTGAGCGCGGTCATCGCGGTGTTGGCGGCGGCGACCTCGGTGCGGGCAGTGCGCAGGCCGGCCATGGCGAGGTGGTGGTGGGCGTGGAGTTTGAGAGTGCGGGCGAGGCCGCGGTGGCGCCAGGGGCGGGCGACGGCGGTGTAGGTGAGGTGGCAGGCGCGGGGGTCGGGGGTGGCGTGGGCGGCGGTGACGGCGACCAGGCGGTCCTGGTGTTCGGCGAGGTGGATCCAGTCGGGGCGGTGGGCCGGACCGGTGAGGGTCTCGGTGTGCCACTGGTCGTAGTCGGGGAGCGCGTCGGCGTAGCCGGGGTTGTCGGGGAGAGTGGCCAGGTAGAGGCCGTGGAGCTGCCGGGCGGGGTCGGGGGCGGTGGTGGTGGCGAGCGTGGTGAGTCGGACGCCGGGCGGGACGGCGGGGAGCGGGGCGGGAGAGGGGCGGAGGGCGGTGATGGCGGAGCGGATGTGGGCGTCGACGGTGTGGCCGCGGTCGAGGAGGGGTGGTAGGAGGTGGAGCCCGGTGTCGGGGAGTTCGCTGAGCAGGCGGGCGGCACCGACTGTGCGGGCCCAGCCGGTGAGCGCGTCGACCAGGGCGAGGTGGAGATCGGGGGAGTCCGCGGTGGTGTGCGAGGCGATGTCGCCGGGCGGGGTCCAGGGGGCGCGCCAGGCGGTGGCATAGCCGACGGCCCGGCCGGTCCGCTCCTCGGCGAGCAGGCGGATCCGGCCGTGGCCGATGAGCTGGCCGTCGGGGCCGGCGGTGAGGGCGTCGGTGGCGGGGAGGGCGGCGTCCTCGGCGGCGAGGGCCTCGGTGGTGACGGCGAGGAGCCGGGCGAGCGCGGGGTAGTCGGCGGGGGTGCGGAGCGGGCGGATCATGCGTCACCTTCCGGTCTGGGCGGACGAGTTCGGCGCATTCATATCACGTGTGACATTGCACTCGGCGGGGAATTACAGGCCACTCGTTCGATGGAGACCGATGAGCGGAGCCTCCGCGAGAGGGCCGGGAACTCGCCGCTCTTGCACGCCTGCGACCAACAGGTTCGAACGGGTGCGCTCGGACTCCTGGTCCCGGCCCGCGTCGGCCAGCCGGTACGGCAGGCCGACGCGGTGCGTGAACACGCTCAGGACGGGGTCACCGTGGCGGCGACGGACGGACCGGGAGAGCCGGAGGACATGGGAGAGGCGGGGGATGCAGGCGACGCCGGGGACGTGGACTTCGTGGGGCTGCCCGGAGCGGCGGGCGACGGGGACGCGGGCTTCGGCGCGACCTGGAGGCCGGTGACGTGGCCGTCCGCGGTCAGGAAGTACTGGAGTGCGGCGTAGCCGGGTGTGACCAGGATCCCCTGGGTCATCTTGGGCAGTTGGCTGGACCGGGCGAGTTCGGTGCCGTCCTGGGCCCTGCGCCACACGATCTGTTCGGTGGTGTACTTCTTGAGGCCCTGGAAGAACTTCACCGGGATGTCGGTTCCGATCAGGACGCGCTGGTCCTTGGGGCCGATGAGGGTCGTGAAGCTGAGCGTCGTCTGGTCCTGCGTCCACACCACGGACAGCGCGCCGTTCGTCAGGTCGATCCCGGCCAGCTTGCCCGCCCCCGCGTCCATCGCGTAGACGCGGTCGTTCTCGGGGTCGACCGAGACCATCGACGGGATGAAGCTGTTCTTGCTGCCGCTGCCGGCGAAGGGCTGGACGTTCGCCACCTTGGTCGAGTCGCTCCGGGAGACGGCGACGACGCTCATCGGGGTCGACGTCGGCTTCCCGCCGTTGGTCATCGCGACGACGTAGTCGTTGATGACGGCCATGGCGGACGCGGCCGTCTGCCCGTCCTTGAGGTAGGGCACCGGCCCCCACGAGGGGTCGGGGGCGAAGGCGCTGTTCCGGTAGGTGTAGCGGTAGAGCTTGGTCGCTCCGGGCAGGTAGATCTCCTGCGTGTTGTCGAGCGTCGAGGTGGTGATGCGGCCGCCCATCATCTCGGGCAGCGTGACCTGGGAGATCACCTGGAGGCTCTTCGGGTCGATCGCCACCATGATCGAGGGCGGTACGGCCGTCGGGTCGGGGCAGTTGAGGAAGGCGCTGAAGCCCTGCTCCGCGCATCCGGGTTGCCGGTTGACGGTCTTGGCGACGATGGTCCCGTCGGGGAGCGCGTCGTAGCCGTTGTACGCGGTGTCGCGCGGGGCCGACTGTCCGGTGGGAAGGGTGGTCCGGGCGAGGATGTTGCCCGTCTGCGGGTCGATCCGGGCGATGTGGTAGCCGTAGACGACCACCAGGCTGCCGTCCGACAGGACGTTCAGGACGCCGGGGTAGTCCCATTCGTCGGTCGCGTTGGTGTTGATGAGCACCTGCCGCCAGACCTCGTTGAAGGTTCCGGGTTCGACCCGCGAGACGAACGAGCCGGACGCGGCCGGGTCGTCGCCGTAGCCACCGCCGTAGACGTAGAGCTCGTCGGGGCCGCGGTCCACGATGTTGTACGGCGTGGCGTAGACCTGCTGCGAACTGTAGGCATAGACCTGGTTGTTCGACGGGGCGCCCTCGAAGTGCGCGCACGCGTACAGGTGTGTCCGGTTCGAGTCGTGGACCTCGAAGGCGGCGATGGTCGGGTACCAGGGAGCGTTGGCCTCCGCGGCCGCGCAGGACTGTTCGCCGGAGACGAGGGTGGGGTCGCCTACCAGCGGACCGCCCGCGGCCACCTCGTCGGCGGGCGGGGAACTGCCGTGCGAGTCGGCCGGGCGCGCTCCGGAGCCGGAGCTGGAGCAGGCGCAGAGCCCGACGAGCAGGGCCACGACGACGGCCGTCAGCCGGGGAAGGGGCAACCGGTGCGGCAAGGGGGCTCCTCGGGTCAGGTCAGTGTGCGGGTGTGCGGTTCGGCCGACACCGGGGCCGCGGAACACGCTGGCAGAGCGGTCCCGGTCGGCCCGGCTGACACGCCGGGCCCCTCCCCCGTGCGACCGGGCCGGTCACCCGGGCGGACCACCGTCGGCCGGGCACGGTCCACGGGAAGCCGCTGCTGGACGAGACCTACCGGCAGATGGCCGGGGGGCTGCCGGGTAACGCGGCGGTGGACATCGTGGACGGCCGGATCCGCCTGGACCGGCTGACCGGTGTGGACCACGGCTACTTCCACCTGCCGGGGATCCGGGCCGCCCACGGCTACGGAGTGGGCACCAGCGTGCACTTCAAGCCGGTGCACCGCCTCGCCGCGTACCGCTACCTGGAGTGCCATCTGCCTGTCACCGAGCAGATCGGCCTCCGGGGAGGATCGGAACGGCCAGTAGCGGGAGCGGTCAGCTGGTGGTGAGCTGCCCGGGAATGCGGCTGGCGCGGAGTTCTTGCAGGTCGGGGATGTGGTTGTAGAGGGTGCCGGGGCTGACGCCGAGGAGTTTGGCGATCGAGGTGATCGAGTGCTCGGGATTGGGGAGCATGTCGCGGGCAGCCCGGATGATCTCGGGGGTGGCGACGGTGGGCCGGCCGCCGACCCGGCCGCGGGCACGGGCAGCGTCGAGGCCCTCGCGGGTGCCGGAGACGATCAGCTCGCGGATGAACTCCGCGAGGGCGGCGAAGACGTGGAACACCAGCCGGCCGCCGGGGGTGGTGGTGTCGAGCCGCTCGTGCAGCGAGGTGAAGCCGATCTCGCGCTTGCGCAGTTCGCCAACCATGGCGATCAGGTCCTGGAGGGAGCGGCCGTAGCGGTCGAGGGCGGGGACCACCAGGGTGTCGCCCGGGGCGAGGAAGGCGTGGCACTCCTTCAGCTCGGGCCGGGCGTCGTTCCTCCCCGACTTCTTGTCGGCGAAGATCCGACGGCAGCCGACCGCATTGAGGGCGTCGAGCTGGCGGTCGAGCTTCTGTCCGCCGGTGGACACCCGTGCGTATCCGATGCGGATCTCGGTGCGGACGGCGGGCTCGGCGACCAGGAGTTCGAACTGGGCGTCTTCAAGTGGCGTGCTCACGCTCGGAATCCTGTCAGAAAACGGCGGTCGGGGGTTGTTGAACCACCAGGGTTTTTGAAGGAGTTTTTGAAGGCTCTGAGGTCCTTCCGGCGGCCCGCGCTGCGATCTTCAACAAACGATGGTTTGTTGAAGCCGGTCCATCGAAAACGGTGGGCGGCTCCCGGATCGGCGCCGATATCCTCGCGGACGTGATCTACGAGGGAACGATGGGCATGGATGAGGGCGCTCCGACGACAGCGCGCCTCCGCGATGTACTGAACCGTGCTGGGCGCGTCGTGATCGCCGAGGGATCTCCTGACGAGGCGGACTCCGCCGACGTGGCGCGGATCGTCGTGACCGGTGCTGAGATCGCAGACCTGGCGCAAGTGCTGGCCATTGTGGACGGCGGCACTGGTGACCGGTGTCTGTGCAACGGCTGGCCGACGATCATGGTTCACGACGTCAAGGGCGAGCTGATCGCCTGCTGGACCCTTCACCACCAATCCGGTCTTCGAGGAATCGGTGACTGTGATGCCGACCTTCAGGACAGTCCGGCCCTCACCGAGTGGCTGGCGGAGCGAGGCCTGACCGGATCGCGAGAGGTTCAGGCGGGGCTGGCCGTGCAAGAGGCCGAGGAGGACCGGCGTCGGCTGCGTTGGCTCCAGGCCGCACCTGCCGGGCTGCGCGACGCAGCCACAGAGGTCTCCAACCCGCCAGGGCGCGACCTGGAAGCTTGGTCAGATGGGCTTCGCGACGCCAAGGCCCGGCTTGCCACGCTCGTCCAAGATGGCCATCCCGACGAGATCGAGCGGATCCGCGTCCTGCTGGCATGGGCCGGGATTTCCGCCAGGGAGTCCACCGGCGGCCTGAAGTGGTACGACATGGCGGTCCAGCAACTGCTGCTGGCCGAGGACCCCGACCTCATCATCGCCGCGCTCGCCACCGGCTTGCCGAGCCCGGTCCAGCTCGACGGCGCGACCCAGCTCTTCAGCTCCTTCGAGTGGACTGGAGCGCACGGCAAGGACCTGCCCGAGCCGCTGCGGTCAATGCTGATTGGGCACATCCAGGCAGACGGCACCGACCCCATGAGGTTCCGGATGCGGCACGGCTACTACGGTGCCGAGCGATCTGCCTGACAGGACGCTGCTGGCTTCCGGACGGCTCTACACCAACACCGTCGTCGGCATCGCCGTCTCTGGCTGCCGGTCATCGCCGCCCGGTCCCCGGCCGCTGTCGCGGGCTGCCGGGTACCCGGCTGACCAGCGCCCCTATCGCTCACCGTCGTCTTCACCGACCGACGGTTCGCGCAGTGGCCGACGCCCGGCCTCCTGCGGCCGGAAGAACGCATACCGGCCGAGGAAGTTGATGTGGTCGAACTGCAGCGGCGAGAGGCGGGCCAGCAGGTCGTCGGTGACGGGGAAGCCGTCGGCGGCCAACTGCTTGGCTGCCCGGTCCAGGTAGAGGCTGTTCCACAGCACCACCGCATTCAGGGCCAGCCCAAGCGCGCCGAGCTGATCCTCCATGCCCTCGCGGTAGTTCTGCCGCAGCTCGCCGCGCTGGCCGAAGAAGATCCGCCGTGCCAGGCGGTGGCGGGCCTCGGTGATATTCAGCTGCTTGCCGATCATGCGTCGGTAGCCGTCGTCGGAGATGAACTGCAGCAGATGCAGGGTCTTGAAGATCCGGCCGTAGTGGGCGAAGGCGTCGCCCAGGCCGGTCGGGCGGCCGTCCCGGGACAGCATGCGGATCAGGTCATGGCCGCGGACCTCACCGAGGGTCAGGGAGCCAGCCACCCGCAGCATGTCGCCCCAATGCGCCCGGACCCGGTCCAGACGCACCGTGTGCCGGGACACCTCCTGCAGCGGCCCGTAGTCCGCGCTTGCGTGGGTGCGCCACAGGCGGGCGTCAGAGATGTCGGCGATCCGTGGCGAGAACTGGTAACCGCAGATCGCGAACAGCCCGAACACGATGTCGCTATAGCTCGCGGTGTCGGTGACCACAGTCTCCGGCTTCGGCCCGCCGTCGCGGCCCAGCAGTGCGTCCAGGATGAACAGCGAGTCGCGCAACGTGCCGGGCACCACCACTCCACCCAGGCCCATGACCTGGTCGTTGACCACGTTCAGCCAGGTGGCGCCCTTCTTGCGCAGCCCGAAGTACCGAGGGCTGTAGCCTGCGTGGATTGTCTGGACAGGCACCGTGAACCGCACCCCGTCCGCGGAGGCAACCAGGCCGCCTCCCCAAGCCCGGACGATGTCGACCTTGGCCTGCGCGCCGATGAGCATCCCGTTGGCGGCGCCGATGGTCTCGGCCCGCAGGTATCCCTGGTCAACCTGGACCAGGCGGGCGCGGGTGAGCGCCGGCACGTTCGGCTTGGCGACCGGGGTCAGACCGACGTTGCAGGCCTCCGCGAGCAGCAACGCGCAGACGCTGACCTCGAAGTCGTCCATGTGCGGGTCGGCACCGGAGATGTGGGTGAACGCGGTTGTCATGCCGGTCAGCTCGGCGACCTCCAGCAGCAGCTCGGGGAAGTCGACCTTCGGCAGCATGCTGTTGGCCAGCTGCCGGAAAGCCGGCATCAGGTTCGGCTCGGGGGCGGGGCCGAGGCGGTCCAACTGCAGCTTGCCGTCCTTCACCGTCACCGCGCTGTTCGTCGGCAGCCCGGCAACGACCTGGTGGTAGGCGCCGTGCAACGCTCCGGCGAGCTCGGCCAGGTGCGCGGCTGGCTCCGCGTCCAGCCCTAGAGCAGTGAGCACCGTCGCCTCAGCGCTTTCCCAGCGGTCGCCGGCCAGCAGCTTGGCCCGCGGGTCGCCCCACCGGTCTCCCTCCCTGGCGAACACGTCCCGGCGCCGAAGCGCCCGGTGCAGGTGCTCCAGCACGCAGAACGAGTACGCCGCCTTCTCCACACAGCCTGGCTCGACGTCCGGATTGGCGAACACCAGGCGCCGCCACGAGCCGGTCACCAACTGCTGGTCGACCTCGCTCGCGGCGACCTTGCGGCGGCCGACCAGGTGGGGCAGCTGCTTGAGTGCCTTCACCACCGGGGCCCCGGCCTCCACCGCGCCGAAGTCCACGGTGTCCACCAGCAGCCTGATGAAGCCGCGCACCGTGCCGTACCGGGAGGCGAGCGCGACCCGCCACTCCGCGTCCTCGTCCCCGTCGCCCTCCGGTACGCACTCGGCGATCACGGTCAGCGCCTCGGCGAGCTTGGCGCGCGGCACCACCTTCTCGATCGCCTCCCAGGCGTCCAGCACCGACACCGCCTCGCCGTCCACGGTGGCGGGCGCGGTGCCCAGTAGCACCTCCACCGCCTTGGCCACCCGCCCAGCCGCCTTCTTCAGCTTCGGCAGGCTCTTGAGCTTCTCCTCCCGCCCGATCCGCTCGGCCCGGGCCAGTAGTCGGCTGCCCATCAGGACATCGAGCAGGTCCAGGGCATCGTCCACCGAGGCCGTCTCCAGGTGCCGCACCGTGGCCAGCATCGTCGCGGTCTTCCGGGTCTCTTCCAGATCCCGCAAGGTGGGCGCCTTCGAGCCCAGCCCGTACCGGGCCAGCGCCACCATCCGCGCAGGCGGCACCCCTCCGGTCTCCACCAGGCCAGCCCCGAGCGCCCGCACCTCCCGGGCCCGGTCCAGGGCCTCGCGCATCGCCGTCCCCGACACCCGCACCGGCCCGGTCCGCAGCCGCTCCAGCTCCGAGACCCGCCTGCCAGGCGGCACCTTCAACAGCTCGCGCATCGCCTGCCGAAGCTCGTCCGGCACCGCCTCGTCCAGCGTCCGGTACAGCTCCGCCATCTCCTGAGCCCGCGTCTCGGCCACCAGCCGGGTCAGCGTCGTGATCCCCGGCAGCAGCACCCGGTTGTCCACCGACCACACCACCGCCCGGTCGAACAGCGCCCGCGGCCCCTCCACCGACGCCCACACCCGCGCCGCCAGGAAGGCGCGCACCTCCTGCTCGGCCTCGCCGAACTCGCGGTAGCCGAACGCGTCCCGGATCTCCCAGGCATGCTCGTAGCGACTCTGCTTCCGCACCCCGTACCCGGCCCATTCGGCCGCCTCGACGCCGAGCTGCTCGGCCGCGAACCGCACCACCACGGCCGGCACCACCGCCAGGTCCTCGGTCGGGAAGACTCCGAGCATCCGCACCGAGCCCCACAGCACCGCAAAGCCGAGACGGTTCGCCGGCGACCGCTTCGAGCGGGCTGCCTCCAGCCCCGGCGCGTCAAGGCGGAAGAACTGCTCCAGCTCGCCCGGAGTGGGCTCGGCCGCGAAGCGCCCGTAGCGGGAGACCTGATCGTCTGACAGGAAATCAACTGGCATGTCTCGGAACGTAGGGCCCCTGACCAGCGCAGATGGGCTGAGTCACCGAACCGGAACCAAGATCGGCCTATTGTCGCTACTGACCGTTCCGATCCTCCTCAGAGGCCATGGTGCCCGGTGATGAGTGATGACGACGTGATGTCCTACGCCCGCTTGAACACGTTGGCGGGCCTGCTGCAACGAGGCCGCGGCTTCGGCGCCAGATCGGCACTGCACAATCCGCAGACGGCCGCCCCCTTGATCTACGACGGGATCCGGCGGGACTGGCGGTGGGACTCCACCGACGACCGCGCCCTCTACCTCGCCCGACTGGTCCAGGACCTAAGACTGTCGCTGGCGCCGATCGTGGAACTGCTCGGCGGGGACCAGGAGCAGTGCGGGCGGGCCGTCGACGTACTGGAACTGCTCGCCCTCGGCGGTTGCGACGAGACTAGGGAGGCCCTTCGCTCCTACGTCCGTGAGGGCGCGCGCTGGGTCTCCGTCCTGGAGTCGCTCTCCCACCAGTGGCCGCTGGAGTGGTGGGAGGACCTCGGGGAGGTCGCGCGGGCCCGAATCGGCGGGGAGCCGGAGCCGCCGTGTTTCACCGAACCGTGGACCCGGTTCGGGATCGAGGTCCAGCGGCCCAACCCGGGCCCGCCCCCGCTCGATCTGACCGACCTCGACGACGGTGCACTGCTCGATCTGCTGGCCGACCCCGGCCTCGGGTCTGCCGGCAAGGTCGACGTCCTACGCGAGTTGTCCCTCCGGGGCCCGGTGGAGGGACTGATCCCGCTCGTACCCTCGCTCGGCACCCCGAACGGCCGCCGACCCCTTCCCCTGCTCAGACAGGCCGTCGACCGCCTCGGCACCCTGGCCGTACCGGCCGCGCGCCGCTGGATATGCGACGACCGGCCGTGGCTTGCCCGGCTCGGCGCGGATGTCCTCGCCGATCACCTCGGCCCCGAGGTGATACCGGCGCTTGTGTCCGAACTCGCCGACCAGCGCGAGGCCCGCGCCTGGTGCGGCCCCGACACCACGGCCAGGCGACTGGCCCGCTTCGGACCGGCCGCCACCGCCGCAGTGCCCGACCTGCGCTGGTTCTGGCTGCGCACCCCCCACTCCTACGAGCGGGCCGCCTACCTGGAGGCACTGGCCGCCATCGGCACACGCGGCCTGGACCACGCCCACACCGAGTCCCTCTGGGACTGCGAGGAGCAGGCCCGGCTACTGGGTATCGCCCACGCACCGGACCACCCAGAAGCCCTGGAACGGATCGCGGCGCTACGCGACGACCCGATGGAGGAACCGGAGGTACGAGCCGCCGCCAAGGCACGACTCGCTCCACGCACTCCTCACCGAGACTGACAACGATCTCAGCCAACTGCGACACACCCCGAAGGGGGTCCAGTACTGGTAGGAGTCTGTGATCGGGTGATCTGAGTATGCTCGGCCAGGGCTTCGCATCGTCACATGCTGTCACCAGCGGGGATGATGGGCACCCTTATGACCCACCGGCGCAAGCTGCTGTCGACGTACTACCTGTTCGAGACGCCGATCCAGGCCGCCTGCAAGGCCGTCGGCCTCGTCCGCCCCGGCGGGCGTGGAGGCACCGGCCGCGGCACCGTCACGGCCCACCGATTCCGGCATACGGTGGGCACCCAGCTCGCCGAGCGCGGCGCCAAGCTCCACACGATCATGAAGGTTCTCGGACACTCCAGCGTCTCCATGGCCCTGGTCTACGCGCAGATCAGCGACCAGGAGGTCCTCCGGGACTACAAGGCCGTGAGGATCTCGCCGAATCGTACGTCGTCAAGGGTGCCCTGACACTCGCCGCGCGGGATGTGAGCGGCCGGTGCTTGTTAGGCCTTCATCGCCACCAGCTCCCGAGCGCGCTCGTTCAGCTCTCGGATCCGAGCGTTGCCGGTGTGGGGTCGGGTACCGGCGAGCATCTGGCGGAAGTGGTCATCGGCCCTGGCGGAGGACAGGGTCTCGTAGTCGTCCAGGAAGGCGTGCCACGTTCCAGCCGCGCGTTCGACGTGCCCGACCTCCAACTGCCGTTGCGCCAGGACACCATTGGCGTGTGCTCGCCCCTGCTTCTCCGTCGGCGGGCGCAGCCGCTGGGACTGCTGCATGGCGATGATCGAGCCCGGAACATCGCCTAGGGCGTAGAGGACGCTGGAGACGTGGAAGTGGTAGGCAGCGATGTCGTAGCCGCCTACGTGGTCGTTCCGGCCCTCTGCCAGCGACAGGGACCTTTCCGTCTCCCGAAGGCGCGCGAACGCCAGCGCACGGTCCCCCACCAGGGCGGCACCGTGCGCCTGCTGCCCGGAGAGGAAGGCTGCCAGGCGCGGGCCGGCCTTGGGAGCGGCCTCCGCAGCGGCGTCCGCGAGGTCCAGCGCCTTGCGGCCGTACTTCAGGTTGGCGGCCTGGAGAGCCATGCCGCGCAGGGTCCGGCAGTACGTGATGTGGTCCCCGCCGGCCCTCGCCAACTCCAGCGCCCGGTGGTAGTAGCTCTGCCCGAGACCGTGCTGAATCTCGTACATCGCCATCCACCCCATCAGGTAGACGAGGTCCGCGGCAGCGGTCAGCATGTCGGCCTTGACCTCGGTGGTGGCGTCGGCGCGCAGGTAGGTGCCAACGGTGTTCGTCAGGAACGCCGCAGCCATCGGCCGGGCGTGGCCGGCGCCGAGTTCGTCCAGGATGTCGGCGATCCGTTCAGTCATCCTGCGGACGGTCTGGACCTCGCTCCCGCCCACTCGGACCGTGCGGCCGGTCAGCGGCGAGGTGGCGTTGATGCGGTCGCTCAGGTCTGCGAACCCTGGCACGCCCAGCGCTGCCGAGTAGAGACCGGCCTTCAGCACGTTGCGTCGTGATGGGTCCATGTCGGCCCTCCCAAGGTTCACGATCTTGTCCACGACGTCGCCCGAACTCGGGTGCAACAGATCGTCGTTGGGGCGGGAGAAGCCCGCCTCCGCTGACGTTACAGTCCGGCCGAGCCTGCTGCTGAGAACTGCGCAGATAACCGGTTGGACCCCGGCGGCGGGCTGGGTTCCCTTGACCCAGTGGGACACCGCGGAGTGGTCGTACCTGAGATCCAGCTGGATCTCCCGACCGGCACGGTTCACGGCCTGGGCCAGCTGTGTTTTGGTCCACTGAGCCTGTTCCAGCAGCGAGGCCAGGCTGGTGTTCGGGCTCTTGGCACCCATCATCACTCCGTATGCGAGCGTTCACGGCGTTCACACTGTTCCCCAGCATGACCGGTTCCCGCCACCGGTGCAGGAGAGTTGAATGAATGTCAGCAACGAGGTGCGGGCCCCGAAATGCTGCCCCTCCTGGTCATCCCCGGTACGTCACACCTGGGAAACACGTGTGCGACCACTTCATCTGGCCACCCAAGCGAGTGAGGCGCCCCCATGGAGCCGAGATCACGCACCATCACCACGCGGTTCCCTGCCGAGCGAGCAAGGATTCGCGACCTCCGCCACTGGGCGGGGGAGGCTCTACTGCTGCTGGGCCTCGACAACCTGCAGGTGGACGCCGTACGGGACGCGGTGGAGCTCGTGCTGAGCGAGCTCGGCACCAACGGCATTGTTCACGGGTGCGGTGGCGACCGACCGGACGTGAAGCTGACCGCCTCTCTCGCGTCCGTCCCAGGAGCGCTGCGGGTGTCCGTGGCCGACCCGGGACCCGGTCAGCCCGCGTACCGGCGGGCCGCCGACGACGAGACCTGCGGCCGAGGCCTGATCCTGGTCATGGCCCACGTCTCTCGATTCGGTGTCGAAGGCCTTCCCGAGGGCGGCAAGGAGGTCTGGACCGAGGTCGAGTTGCCCGTCTTCGAGCAGTCGGCGGCCGCCGTGGCCGAACAGGCCGCCCGAGTGTGTACGGTGCTGCGCGCAGGCATGGTGGTGCGATCGATCCGGCCGCGCCCGGCGGTCGGAACGTTCCCCGAGCCCAGCACCGCGCTGGACCGCATACCCGCGTGACCAGCACCTCGTAGGCCTCCGGTGCCGCCTGCTGCCTCCCCGCGTGGGCGTCACCGGACTCAAAACGCTTGCCCCGACCCCAACCCCCGTCCGGGGCAGGCAGCGGGAGAGCACGCCCCCTCCTCGGAGCTGGGGGCGCACGCTCACCGCGTCCGGGCCCGGCTCCCCTTTGCTCGGGGGAGGCCGGCCCGGACAACTCGCGGAGCCCGCTGGAGGGCAGGCTCCGCGACTCTGGCGCCGTCGTCCCCGCAGACGGTGCCGCCACTGTGCGGGCCCGGCCTGACGGGAGCAAGGGCCGGGCCCGCACCCCCTCCGAGACCACCCGCCGCTGGAGCGCGGGTAGTCCGCGGCCCGGCGGCAGCACACACCCGCTCACCCCGACCGCGGGCGCACCGGGCGGCCGGAGAGCGGAGGACCGTGCGCTCCGCCCGCCCGTCCCGGCACGTGCCACCCGGCACGGGGCCGGCCGGTCCGGGACGACCCCGAAGGCCATCCCGGACCGATCCACCCTTCCACCGAACTCCGTACGAGGACTGCGCCGTGAGCGTCGGAACGCGCACCAGAACACTGCTCAAGACCACCACCCCGGCCCGCAGACTGGACGTCGCGGCCTCCTTCGAGGCCCTGACACAGGCCCGCGCGGCCATCGGTGAGGACCCCGCGCAGGCCGAACTGCTCAGCGACAGCCCGAACCACCTGTGGTCGCTGCCCGCCACCAGGGTCCTGGCCATGGTCCACCCCGACCTGGACGAGGCCTGGGGCGTCATCAAGGGCGCGCTCTTCCTCAAGCAGCACCGCATCCCCGTCATCCCCCCCTGGTACCACGACGTCCGCGCCGGCACCGAGGGGCGGGCCGTCACGTTCTGGCCGGACCCCGGGAAGCCGAGCACCGACACGTCCCTGTCCGCCTGGGTGACCGCCCTCACCCACCGCATCGACCCCGCAGCAGCGCCGTGGCTGCGTGAGCACGACCCGTTCACCGGACTGCTCGACGGCTTGGGCGACGCCCCGCTCGACGATGCCGCCCGCCGGTTCCTGCGCCAGCACACGGCTCAGCTGCGCGAGGAATGGGACGACCTGGACTGGCCGACCCCGAACGCCGTCGTCCTCGGCGAGCACGGCATGGTCCCGGTCCACGACGACGGCGTCCACGTCGGCCTTCTGCTGCGCCGCCCACTGATGCACGGCCGCCGCGAGTGGGACCTGGTCGCCGCCCGTTGGTACTCCGAGCTGCTCATCGGCCCGCGCGAGGACCACCGGACCTACGCCGACACCTACCTCTCCTACGAGCGGGACGACCAGGCGGTGGACTACCCCTACATCGGCACCTGGTCCGGCTACCAGGTCGTACGCGACACCGTCGCCCTTACCGCGGTGATGGCCACGGTGCGCCGCGCCCACCTCGACCATCGGATCCGTCAGGCCGCCGTGCACCGCGTCGCGTGTCTGCGCGGCGCCTACCCGGCCCCGTGGAACTGGGGGGCCGCGATGACGGCCTCCCGCACGAACGCCCACCCGCTGGCGAAGGTCCACGAACCCCGGGTCCTACGCTGCGGCCACCACATCGTCGAGGAACTCACCGAGCTTGAGGCCCTGCTGCTGGGCTACCTGGCCGCCGACCTGAACGCGATCGAGATCGCGCTCGCCGTCAACGCCATGCCCGACCGCCGAGGCTCCGAGTGACCAGGCCGTACGCCACCGACCCCTGGGAGCGGACGTCGACCGTCACCGGCACGCCGTGCCCGACCTGCGAGTGCCGGATCGTCCTGACCAGGTTCCAGCACGACGTGCTGGTACTCACCGCCGCGGGCAACACCCACGCCGCGATCAGCCAGCGCCTGGACAGCTCCATCCACACGGTCCAGCACGCGGTCAAGCGGCTGCGCAGCATCACCGGCGCCAGCAACGCGGGGCACCTCGCCGCGATCGGGGTGCGGGCCGGACTCGTCCCGGCGATCGGACCCGCGTGCCCGCCGGGCCGCCTCACCTCCGAGCAGGCCCAGGTGTACGCCCTGCTCGCCGAGGGCTACGACCTGCGCAAGATCGCCGTCGTCGCGGGGCTCAGCCCGGCGGCGGTACGCGAGGCCAAGCACGAAGTGCGGCAGTTGTTCGGCCCGCTGCGCCTGCCGGCGCTGCTGACCATGCTGCTCGGCCTGGGCGAACTGTCACGCCGCCACTGGTGCCGCCAGACCATGTGCCTGTTCGCACGCCAGGACCACTCTCTGCGCACCGGGCCGCGCGTGGCGGCCCGGGAGGCGGCCGCCCACTGGGCCGAGGACATCGCCCTGGCGGCCGGCTGGCGCGCCGAGCACCGCCGCGCGCGCGAGGAACTCGCCCAGACCATGCGCAGAATCGACGACAGCCTGTTGGAACTGCGTGCCGCCCGGGCCGAGGCGGAGGAAGTCCTGGCCATGGTGCGGGTCCTGGAGGCCGAGAAGGAGGCTGCCGCCGCTGCGGCCGCCGCCCGCAGCGCCATCGACACTCAGGCCCTGGCCCACGCCCAGGCGGCGACGGCCGCCCTCGCCGGTGTGCAGCAGGTCCTGCACCACGCTCAGGACGTCAACCGACGCCTCACGGCCCTGGGCCGACGTCAGGACGAACTCGGCCAGGAGCAGCAGAGACTGCGCGAGGGGTTCGAGCAGCAGGCCGAGCTCGCCGCCGCCAGCAACCAGGCCAAGACCGAACTGCCGCCCGTGCGCGCCGTCGGGCAGCGCCCCGCCCGGGACCCGATCCCTGCCTCCTCCAGGCCCTGGAACGCCCCCCGGCCCACCACCCCCTGACCCCCACCCACGAGGACCACGATGCCCATCCCACTGCCGCCCGGTGCCCCGGCCGACGTCATCCCGCTGCCGGCCGCCGACCTGCTCACCCACCCGAACGGCCCCCTCGCCAACCCCGAGCGCCTGGTCGGCGACACCTGGCTCACCCCCGCCATCAAACGGGCGCTGCTCCTCCTCGACCAGGCCGACCCCCGCGCCCTCGCAGCCGGATCCCACACCGGCCCCGGCCACACCATGCTCCTGCTCGCGCCGCCCCGCGACGGCCACCCGGCCTGGTACCTGCGCCTGCCCGACGGCACCACCGCCGAACCCCGGCCCGCCACCCGCACCACCGCAGTCCTTCCGCTGGCCGGCCCCCTGAACCTCGCCCTCTACCGCGACCAGGACGACAGCCCGCAGTACCTGCGCACCCTGCACCCCGGCCAACTGTGCCTCCTGCACGCCGGCGCCACGACCCTGCTCACCGCCGCCCCGGACACCGTGCAGCTGGTGCTCACCCACCTCCCGGACACCGCCCCCGACCTGCGGCCGCTCAGCCCGACCGACTACCGGGCCGCCGCCGCCACCGCCCACTTCCGCCTCACCGCCCCGCGCCGCGACGACGACCGCCCCGGCCTACTGCTGGACGACATCCCCGACCTGCACACCGCCGACCTGCCCCGCATCCACGCCCAGGCCGGCGCCCTGCACCGCCTCGACGCCGACCGCACCCACCTGACCTACCTCGCCACCACCACCATCCTCAGCCCCGACCGCTACGAGGCCTCCCGCACCACCCTCCTCGCAGACCGCCTCGTCCTGGCCACCGCGCACGACCACGGATACGAGATCCGCCTCAACACCCGCCACCACCCCGCCAACCAACGCCTCCCGCACAACCACGCCCACCCGTTCACCACCCGCGTCCTGGCCGGCGGCTACCTCCACACCGTCTCCCTGCGCACCGACGACCGGGCCGACGGCCCCTTCACCACCCGCCAGCTGCACCCGGCCGTCACCACCACCGAACTGCCCGGCAGCACCTACACCCTGGCCCCCACGCTCGTGCACCAGGCCGCGATGCTGCCCGACAGCACCACCCTCGTGCTGCGCGGCCCCTCCACCGCCGCCGCGCACTCGGCCACCGACCTCACCCCGCCGATCTCCACCCGGCCGGCACCCGCCGCCGACGAGGTGCCGCCGTACTCGCGCCCGATGACCGATGACGAACACCACGGGCTCTACCGGTACCTCGCCGACACCGGCGTCATCTGCCTGCCCCCGCGCCGTTGAACCCGACACCCCTTCGACCGATCGGACCGACCCGCATGCTCCTGCTGTACTCCACGATCGACCCGCTGTTCCCGCCCGGCCGCTGCGTCTACGCCCAGGTCGTCATCCGTGACCCGGATGGCGACGTGCTCCAGACGACCACCAACGCCGCCGACAACTGCAGCTGGGACATACCGACGTGGCGCGCCCTCAGAGACCAGGAGCCGCACGAAGCCGCCCGGATCGCCGCCCGGCGCGACGTGACCCTGGAGATCCTCGCCCCGGCACTGCTCGTCGTGGACACCACACCGGCCAGCAACGTCTCCGCCGAGGCCTACTGGTTCGTGTTCGACGGTGGCACCCTGACCGCCCAGCAGCTCACCGATCTCTCCCTCCCCACGAGGAAACAGCAGGAGCACGACAACCTGCGCTTCGCCGATCCGGACCACATCCCCTCCGAACGCACCCGGGCCGCACTGCGGCACCTGGCCGACCCCAGCGCCCCGGTGCTCCTGACCAGCGGGCACCCCGCCGGATAGACCCCGGCCACCGCACCCACCACCGCACCTCCTGTACACGCCAACGAGAGAACCGATGACGATCACCGTACGCAACGACGCCAAGACCGACACCGCCACCGTGGAGCGCTACGAGCGCCTCATAGCCCAGGCCCTCCCGCTGGCTACCGAACTCGCCGGCATACCGATCCCCGCAGACATCACCCTGCGCATCGCCACCGCCCAGCAGTTCATCGCCTGGAGTGCGGTGCACGACCGACTGCTCAACCAGCTGTACATCAACCAGCTCGACGGGGCGGTCTCGCGCTGGGTCCTGTCCGCACTCAACCGGGTGGTCCCTCGACGACTGGCGGCCACGTTCGCCCCGATTGTGCAGGGCGCCGTCATCTGGCGCCCCGACGGCCCGCCGGACATCATCGTCATGCCCGCCTCCCACGCCGAGTCCCGGGCCACCGACCGGCGCCTGACCGGTGTCCTGGTCCACGAGATCACCCAGCTTGCCCAGATCACGGTGAGCCCCGTACTCGCCTACGCCAAGAACCTGTTCAACGCCCAGGACTACAAGCTGCGCCTGGCGTTCGAGGAGCGCCGGGCGCCCTTCGCCTTGTCCGAGGGCCACGGTACGTGGGTCCAGAGTCGTGCGTCCGAGCGGCTGTGCGGCGTCGCCTCCCCGGGACCCCTGCCCGGGGAACCGGAGCCGACCGCGCGGTTCGTAGAGCTCTCGGCTCGGCTGGCACAGACCCGAGCGCTCTACGACCTGGGTGCGGCGTTCGTGGCCGCTATCTACAACCACGGTGGCTACCCGCTGATCGAGCAGGTGCTGATGGACCCGGGGGTGCTGTGCCCGACCAACAAGGAACTGCGCGACCCGCAGGCCTGGCTGCACCGCCACCAGACCACCGCCTGAACCGGCCCGCACACCGCCGAAGCGACGACCTGCACGAAGGTGGTGGCCGACACGCCCTCGGGGTGCCGACCACCACCGGTTCTCACCGCGCTGGGTCAGCTCGGCCGGTCGTTGCCCCGGTACAGATGGGCGCCGGCGACCACGATCTGTCGGTCAGGGTCGGGGCGGGCGTCCAGCTCGTCCGCGCTGCGGTAGCCGAGGACCACGCTGGTACGGGTCGCCCCGCCGGTGTTCCGGCCCACCGTGTGGAAGACGGTGCCGTCGAAGAGCAGGATGCCGCCGGCGGGGACCGGCACGGGGACGGCCTGGTCGGCGAGGTCGGCCAGCACGGGGTGCTCGTCCATCCACGTGCCGCCGCCGTCGGGCTGGGGGACGCCGACGTACGGCGCGCGGTGCGACCCCGGCACGATCCACGTACAGCCGGTCTCCACGGTGGCGTCCTCGCAATACACCACGGCGGTCAGCAGGCCGCGGGTGGGCTGGAGGATGTCGCGGTGCAGCCGCACGTCCTGGAAGTCGGGAGCGTTGAGGGAGCCCTGGTTGTGCCGGTTGAGGACGTAGACGACGTTGGGGCCGAGCAGCGAGGTGAGCGGCCCGGTCAGAGAGGGGTGGGCGACGAGGCGGTACATCAGGGCTCGGTCGTGCTCGTAGAGCCGGTAGACCTTGGCCTGCCCGCCGGGCAGGAGGGCGGCGCGGGCACGGACCACCCCGGCGACCTCCTCCACCAGGTCGCGGGGCAGGCCGGGGCCGGGCAGGCGCAGGTAGCCGAGGTCGCGGAAGTGGCGGACCTGCTGCTCGGTCAGCGCGGACAGGACGGTGCTGGGCACGGTGCTGCTCTCCTCTCAGGCGGTGCGGCCGAAGGCGGCCAGGCGGTCGGGGGTGCCGAGGTCGGGCGCCGAGGTGCGGATGTCGAAGGCTCCGACCGGGTGGCCCTGGCTGATCGCCCAGGGCATGAACTGCCGGTACAGGTCGGCCTCGCCGGGACAGGCCAGGCGCCGGGCGTACTCCTCGAACAGGGCCCGGAACGGGCCGGGGGCGAGGAGGACGGCGCCCGTGCTGGTGGCCTGCCGCAGCCCGCTGCGGCTCCCGGCGGGCAGGGTGGCGTCCACCCCTTCCAGCGCGTGGACGACGTGCCGGCCGTCGGGGTCGAGGAAGAGCCGGCCCGCGTTCTGCGCGCAGCGGCCGGGCGCGGTGGTCACGGTCCACGTCACCGCCGTCGGGCGGGAGCGGTGCTCCGCGACGGCGGACGGCAGCAGGGCCGTGGGGTAGAGCGTGTCGGCGGGCAGCACCACCGCGGCCGGGGTGTCGGGCAGGTGGGTCAGGGCGGCGTAGGCCGCACCGGCGGTGCCGAGCGGGTGCTGCTCGCGGTGGATCGTCAGCTCCACCTGCCGGGCCGACGGGTGGGTGAGCGCGTAGGCCTCGACCGCTTCGGCACCGGTGGCGGGGTCGGTGCTGGTGAGCACGGCGATCCGGCGGAACCCGGCGGCGGTGAGCTGGGTGAGCGCGTGGCCGAGCATCGGGACACGGCCGGAGCTGGGGGTGTCGATCGGCACCAGCACCTTGGGCGTGCCCTGGAGCTCGGCATCGGGCGCGGCACGCAGCCGGCTGCCCTTGCCGCCTGCCAGGACCAGGGCCACGGCCCGGGTGAGCAGGGAGACGAGCGCGCTGCTGTAGTACGGGACGGCGGTGTCGGTGGTGCTCCGATCGGTCACGGGGTCCTCCCGGGTGGCGGGTGGGTGAGGGTGGAGTGCCGGCCCGCCCGCCTCGGGGGACTACAGGAGGCTCAGCGCGTCCAGGGCGAGGTAGGCGGCGGCGGTGTCGGTCATCTCGCCTGTGCGGAGCACACGGGTGCGGAACTCCGCCAGGTCGAGGGTGACGACGTCGATGAACTCGGTACGCTCCGGCCGCGGCTCGGCGATCTTGACGCAGTCGGTGGCGATGAAGGCGTAGCGGCGGACGTTGGAGTAGGCGTCGTGCCAGTAGGGCCCGACCTCGCGCACCTTGCCCTGGTAGCCGGTCTCCTCCAGCAGCTCGCGGGCGATCGCGTCCGCTGCGGACTCCCCGGGTTCGATGTAGCCACCCGGCAGTTCGTGCAGCACGCGGTCGGGGCCCGGACGGTACTGGCGGGCCAGAATGACCTGCCGGTCGGCAGTGAGAGCGAACACGGCACCGGCCGAGCGCTCGCTCTTCACGTAGAACTCCTCCTTCCGCCCGTCGGGCATCTCGAACTCGACGCGGTCCACGGACCGGCCGAACCTACTGAACGCGGTGGAGCGGTCGATCTCGCGCCACGACGCGGTGATGTCGGTCGTCATGGCCAGGACTGTACGGCCCCTGATCGGTACGGCGGAGCCGTTCAACCACCGCTTTCCGGCCGGGGCCTGGCGGCGGGTGGGACACCTCCAGGAGACCACCGGATCGGGTGACAACAGCAGAGCATTTCAGTAGGCAGTCCGCGGCAGCCTCAGCACGCTGAGCTCGCTGCCCGGTCCAGAAGTTGGAGGTGGGGTGTTGGTGACGAACACGCTGTTCAGGGCCGCACGGCTGGCCCGGCGCCTGACGCAGCGCCAGGTCGCCGAGCAGGTCCGCGCGCTGGTCGAAGCGGACACCGGACGGGAATCGCCGTTTGACGCCGGCTACGTGTCCCGCATAGAACGTGGCCTGATCACCTGGCCGCACGAGCACTACCGGCAGGCCCTCTGCGCCGTGCTGGGCGCGGGAACGGCGGCCGAGCTCGGCCTGAGCGCCAAGCAGCTCCACCACCAGGAGGTGAGCACCTCGAACCGCAGAGACGTCCTGGCCGCCGCCCTCACCGCCCTGCTGCCGCCCCTCCCGCCCCTCACGCGCCTGCGCATGGGCGACATCCGCGCCATCACCGAGCGCACCGGCCTCCTGGAGCACTGGGACCGGACCTCGGGCGGCCGCGCAGTGCACGACATCGCGCTGCGCGAACTGCACGCCGCCGTCAACCTCACCAAGGCGTCGGCCGGCCCAGCCGTACGCAGCGCCCTGCTCGGCGCGATCGTGCGCCTGGCGAACCTGGCCGCCTGGGCGTCGTTCGACGCCGGCTTGTTCGTCGAGGCCCGCTCGCTGTTCCAGGTCGGGCTGATCGCCGGCCGCGAGCACGGCGACACCGGGCTGCTGTGCCACCTGGCCACCAACGCCGCCCGCCAGGAGATCCACCTGCGCCGCCCCGAACAGGCCCTGGACCTTGTCCGTGAGGTGAGCGGGCGTCTGCCCGCAGCAGGGCGGGCAATGCTCTGCGCCGTCCGGGCACAGGTCCACGCCCTTGGCGGCGACGGACGCCAGGTGGCCCGCCAACTGGCGGCGGCCGAGCACGCCTACGACCGGGTCACCGACCTGGCCTCCGGACCGGGTCCGCCGGTCGTTGTACGGGGGCGGCTGGTCCGGCACTTTCGGTTCCGGGAACCACAGGTCGCACTGGGTGATCTCGCCCGGTTCGTAGGTCACCCGGTCAACCGGGTCGATGCCCACGTATTCGGGCCGGATCTGGGCCAGCTTCTTCTTCAGCGGTGACATCGAGTGAGGCCAGCCGATCCGTTCGGCGATCACCGGGGCCGGCATCCTGGGCCACTCGTTCAGCAGGAACCTGATCTGCGTCTCATAGGCGTCCGCCACCGACCCGCGTGGCGCACGTTCGTACTTCGGCGGCCGGTCCGAGTTCAACACGGCCCGCACCGTGTTCCGGGCCACCCCCAGCCGCCGAGCGATCTCCTTGATGGGCACGCCCTCCGCTCGATGCAGACGGCGTATCTCTGCCCAGTCCTCCACTTTCAGCACCCTCACCCTCCAAGGGTCAGGAGGGGTCAACTTTCGGAGAGCGACTGGGGGTCAGTTTCACGAAGCGGCGACACAAGGCAGCAGGGCGGCAGGCGGCCGCTGGCAGCACAGCACCGCCCGGACCGAGGCGGCACAACAACCGGAGGCGGCCGGGTCGGCCGAGTCGCGACGGCGACCCGTCAGGGTCCGGCCGGGCGCAACGGCACAGCACCGGCCGGGGCGCGACCGGACGGCGGCACGACGGCGGACAGCCGACGACAAGCGAGGAAGGCGACGGGCGGGACAGCCTTGCCGCGAACGCGTCCGCCGCCGACGTCTTGCCAGCGGACCAACCCCTCTCTACCGTCGAATGGCGCAAGCTGACAGACCGTCTCACAACCCGTCGTGCCACCCCCACGAAGGAGCGACGATGTCCAGGACAGGCCCCCGGCGCCGACTCGGCGTCCGATCCCTCTGCACCCTCGCGGTCGCGCTCGGCCTGCTCGCCCCGGCCGCCGCCGCCAGCAGCGCCGCCCCCGGAACCGCCCCGGCGCTACGGGAGGTGATGTTCGTCGGCAACAACTGGGACGGCACCGCCGACGTGATCGAATCCTCCGGCGCCCTCAGCAAGGTCGGACGGATCAACGTCATCCCCGACAAGGATCAGCGGCTCGCCGAGATCTACCTCAACCCCGTCAAGCTCGGCTACTTCCTCGGCATCAGGCTCGGCCCCGGCGAGGGCCACGACCAGTTCGTCGACGACATGTACAGCATTCCGGACGGCACCGCCATGGTCGTCTCCCGGCCCAGCTTCGCCGACGTGGTCTCCCTCGACCTCGCCACCGGGCGGGTCAACTGGCGCTTCCCCGTCGCGGGTTACCGCGCCGACCACATGGCGCTCTCGCCCGACGGCACCCGGGTGGCGGTCTCCGCCTCCACCGCCAACACCGTGCACGTCCTGGACGTCCGCACCGGCGCCGAACTCGGCTCGTTTCGCACCGGGGACAAGCCGCACGAGAACATCTTCACCGACGGCGGCCGGAAGCTGTGGAACATGTCCATCGGCAACGTCGAAACCGCCCTGGACGCGCCCTGGCTGGACTGGACGAAGGGCGACCGGCACATCACCGTCGTCGACGCAGTCACCCTCACCCCGATCCGCAAGATCGACATACGCAAGCGCCTCGACGACGTCGGCCTCGGCGGCCTCTCCAACGCCGTCCGGCCCGCCGTCTTCTCCCCGGACGGCACCCGGCTCTACTTCCAGGTGTCCTTTTTCAACGGCTTCCTGGAGTACGACGTGGCCGCCGACCGGATCACCCGGGTGAAGACCCTCCCGCTCGACCCGGCCGCCAGTACCGACCGCACCACCTGGCCCAACGACTCCCGCCACCACGGCCTGTCGATGAGCCCGTCGGGCGACCGGATCTGCATCGCGGGCACCGTGGACGACTACGCGACGGTGGTCGACCGCGCCACCCTCCAGGAGGGGCCGCTGGTACCCGCGTCCAAACCGTACTGGGCGACGGTGAGCGGGGATGGCAAGTCCTGCCTGATCTCGGAGAGCGGCGCGGACCAAGTCACCGCCATCGACTTCGCGACCGGCCGCAAGGCCGCCTCGATCGCCGTCGGCCACCACCCCCAGCGTGTCCGCCTCGGCCACGTCCCCACCGGCTGGGTCGGGCCGACGACGCCGTAGCGCGTCGAGCCCATAGCGGAGCGTCGGTCCTCTTCGGCGTGGCGGCGCGTTCGTCCCGGGGCGGGTGTGACCGGGCCAGGTACGGCGCCACCAGTGCACCGTGCGGTCGGCCGGCTCCCGGTCGGCGAGGGCCGGGTCGTTGTCGCGGACCCTGGTGCGAAACAGCTCGCGGTACCGGGGGAACGTCGACCTGCCTGCCGGCTTCCAGCAGGGCCGCGGGTGTGACCGGGGGCCGGAGCCCGGGCGGCTCGTGGGCGGGGTCGGTGAGGTACTGGAACTCCACCGCCTCCAGACCTTCGATGAGGCCTCCGCCGTGCTGGGTGAGCTCGGTGCGGAAGGCAGGGTCGTGGAGGAGGACGTAGGCGGGGACGACGTTGAGGCGCCCGTGGGCGGAGTGCGCGCGGTCGGCCGCGACGACGCCGGTCACGATGCCGTCGCAGTGCACGGCCGCGCCGGACAGGCCGCCCCACGGCGAGGTGTCTTCGGCCAGCCAGTGCGGGGGGTGCTGGTCGAGGTCCATGACGTACTGGTTGTTGACGAAGCCGGTGCCGGGGTTGATCCGGCCCGCCAGTTGCTCGGCCTCCACCGCGAGGCGGGGGCGCTGGGCTTCGTCCGGCGCTCCCCAGGTCTCGCACGCTGTGCTGGGGCGGGTCGTGACCAGGCGACCCCATCGCACCGGCGCCGCGGGAGGGCACCAGTGCGGGGAGTCGTCGACGAGGACGAGCGCGGCGTCGTCCCGCTCCTTCGGTCTGCCGGCCCACACCACTGTCCCGCTCGCGCTGCCCGTGCCGCCGGGGTGGAACACGCTCACCCGTGTGCCGGCGGGGCCGGTGACGTGCGCGGAGGTGAGGACAAGGCGGCCGCCGACCGCGTACCCCGATCCCGGCCCGCCCGCCCCGGTCACCGCCGCAAGACGCCCCTGCTCCACCCCTGGCTCCCAACCGCCCCGCTCGTTCTTCCACCTGCCACCCGGTCCGTACGTCCGGTCCCCGGTGCTGTCCGGGTCCGGAAGCGGGCCGGGGCCTTACTCGATGCGGCCCGAGGTGTCCCCGGGCCCGACCGGACGGTCCTGCGCGGAGTGGACGAGGAGGTCGCCGCCGTCGGGTCGCTTGGGGGTGAGGGTGAAGGAGACCCGGTGGGTGCGCCCGCGGGAGACGCCGGCCTCGGTCTCCGCACCGACCGCGAACAGCTTGAAGCCGGCCTTGGCCTTCGCGTCCGCGCTCAGCTCGACCTCGAACTCCATCTCCACCGGCCCGACCGCGAACACCACCCCGGGGTCGTCACCCACCCTCGCGGCGGCTTCGAGCAACTCGTCGCGCACCGCCGCGACCGCGTTCGCCAGCGGAACATCCATTCGCACCCACCCCTTGAACACCTGACCCACGGTCATGCCGATGCGGACACCGTAGGGCCCGCGAGGGGACCTTCGCAGGTGAAAGCCGACTTCGACCGGCCTGGCCCGCCCATCAGGACGAGAAGCGGGCCGGCCGGGGCGGGCAGTTACGCGCAGGTGTCCAGCATCTCGGCCAGCGCGGCCTTCTCGGGCTCGGTGACGCTGAGGCCGTAGACGTGCTTGATGTCGGTCCAGGCACGGCTGTACGTGCACCAGTACGACCGGAGCGGCGGCCGCCACTGGTCGGGCGACTTGTCGGCCTTCGCGCGGTTCGAGGCCGCAGACACCGCGACCAGCTGGGAGTGCGTCAGGTCGTTGGCGAAGGCCCGGCGCTTGTCGGTGGTCCAGGTATCGGCGCCCGACCTCCAAGAAGAGGCGAGCGGGATCAGGTGGTCGATGTCAAGGGCTTTGGCGTCGGTGAAGGTCTTGTCGTCGTAGGGACTTGTCCAGGTACCGGAGACGGCGCGGCACTCGCTGTCCTGGACGATGTTCTGGCCGTCGCGGGCGAGGACGACCTCGCGGGTGTCGCAGGTGCCGTACTGCTTGATCCAGTGCGGGAAGCGGTCCCGCGAGTATCCCTCCATGGAGTGCGGGGCCTCCACGACGAGCTCGCCGAGCTCCGTGCGGGCCTCCTCGGCCGGCGGTGGTTCGGGAAGCTGCCGATGCTGGACGACAACGGTGGCCGCGGGAATAGGCGGTGGCGCTGCGGCGGTGGCCGGGGCGGCGGTGGGGATCAATGCGAGGGCGAGCGCGGCGGCAGTGGTGGCGCCGCGGCGCCACCAGGCGGAAGTGGTCATGTGGCCAGGGCTACCGGCCCGGACGGCACAGCCGTCGTACCGTCACCCGGCGGTCGGCGCGGCGCCGCTCACGTTGACGCGGGCCGGTCCGCGGCCCGGGCCTGGAGGTAGGCGGTCCAGTCGGTCGCGGCTCGGGCTCGCCACCGGGTGACGGTGTTCAGGTGGAGGCCGAGCATCGGGGCGAGGACGGCCGGGGGCATGTCCTGGGCGAGCTGGACGAGGGCGGCGGCCCGGGCAGGGCGGCTCGGGATGCCGTGGGCGGTCAGGCGACGCACCAGCGCGCCGCCGGTGATGTGTCGGCCCGGCTCGGAGGAGGGGAAGAGCCAGCGGCTCGGGTGGTTCGCCGCCCAGCCCGGGGGCCGCGGCCGGCTGGCGAAGTCGGTCAGGAGCCGGGCCAGGGGATCCGGCAGACGGATGGGCACGCGGTCCAGCACGAGGACGGTCTCGTCGTTGCGCACCTCGACGGCGTTGGTGGGCAAGGCCGCGATCCGGGTGACCTCCTGGCCGAAGAGGTAGAGGACGGCGCCGGCGGCGCGGACATCGGAGGGCAGTTCCGTGTCGGTGAGGCACTGGTGGAGGATCTCCCAATGGGAGTCGTCGTCCATTGCGACCGGGTCGGGCCGGGGCCGGACGGGGACTGCGAGGTCGCCGCTGTGGCCGCGGTGGCCGGCCCAGAGGAGGAAGTCGCGGACCTCGTAGCGGGTGCTGCGGCCGCTGGTCAGCCACTGGTCGACCTCGTGCTGGGTGACCTCTGCCAGCTCCAGCCCGGCGTGCTGCATGGCGGTCAGGAAGTCGGCGGCGGTGTTGATCCTCGTCTGGGCCCAGCGCAGGCGGTTGGTGAAGGCGTGCGCGCGACCGCTGCGGCGGCGGGCGCGGGGCAGGAGCGACCAGCGGACGTAGGTCCGCAGCACCAGGGTGTGCTCGGGGTGGCGGGCGAGGACGCGGGCCAGGTGGCGTTCGACGCGGGCGGGGAGTTCGTCGTGTTCTGGCAGGGCCTGGTGGGCGAGCAGGACGCCGCGCAGGTAGTCGACGACGCGGGCACCGTCGCGGTTCTCCGCGGCCGCCATGGTGTCCAGGTCCTCGTGGGTCAGCGCCCGTCCGGCGGCGACGGCGTCGGCCAGGAGCTCGGCGGAGCGGGAGTTGCGCAGCCAGTTCAGTGCCGTGATGGGCCGGTCGCACCCGGCCAGGGCGGCGCGCATCCGCCTGTACTGGTCTTCGGGGCCCGCGGGCCGGCCGTCGAAGAGGTCGGCGAGGTGGTCGTGGAGGGTGCAGCGGGGGCAGGCGTACAGGTCGGGGTGGCCGGCGCAGGGGCCGCAGACCCGCGCTCCGTCCTGGCGGGCGATCAGCACGCGCGGCTTCTCGCAGACCGGGCACGTGCCGGGGTGGGTGCGGGCGTCGCGGTAGCAGGGCTTGCAGACCGGCCCGAGCGGCCAGCGGGCGCCCACCAGCGCGTTGGTGGCGCACAGCGCGCACGACGCCGGCGGCCTCGGGCGGCAGGTGCCGCACGGGTCCATCGGGGCTGACTTGCCGCAGGCCGAGCAGGACCGGAAGGCGGCGACCTGGAGGCGGCGACAGTGCGCGCAGGTCCGGCGGGAGGGCCGGGGGCGGGTCTCGCCGCAGACCGTGCACGGGCCGACGTTGCTGCGCTGGGCGAGGGTGCCCTCGCAGCCGAGGCAGACCCGGCCGCCGGGAACCACCTGCCGCAGCCGGCGGACGCGCCCACAGCGCAGGCAGGCCGGCGCCCGGACGCCGGGAACGCCAGCCTCGGCGAGCGTGGTGATCAGAGCCTGGACAGAGCGCGGGGCGTCGGACGCCCCGCTGACGAGGGCGTCGGGGTAACGGGAGAGGTGGGCGTGGGTGCGTCTTCGCCTCGGAAGGAGGGATGGGGCGAAGGTCAGTCACTTCAGTCCCTGCGCGCGGTCCATCGCGCCATCAACACCCATGTCCAGCCCGGTGGTGTCGGCGACCAACTCCGCGCCCGTGCTCTCTGCAACCCGGTCGCACCGCCGCGACCGTCACGTCCGTGAAGTCCTCGAACACACCCGGACGATGGCTGTCCCCCATCTCAGTAGCGGCGCGCATTACTGAGCGATCAGTGGTCGAACTCGACCGCTTGGCCACCACATCGGCTCACCCCGCAGACCACTGACGACCGATTCGCGATGGGGCACCAGCCGGGGGATTGCGCAGGGGCTTTGGCTGCATATGCCGCCCGTCGGGGCGCTAGCGTTGTGTATCGAAGCCGCAACCCACAGTGGGTTGCCCCGGCCGGTGCAGCGAACACTGGCCGGGGCGTTGGGCCGATCAGAGAAGGCAGCAACCTATGTATGACCGACCCGCTAGGGATCGAGTGTTTCCTCCCTCGATGGTTTTCCACGCTAGCAGGGCTGATGTGCCGAGTGTGGGATCGCACAGCCTTCGTGCGTCCACGGGCTCTTCGCGCTTGGGCGCGTTGTTCCTGTTGATCGTGCTGGTGTGGGTGATGATCGACCGCCGCCCGATCGAGTGGGAGCGGGTCGTGTTGGTCCTGGCGCTGCTGCGGCTGGCCCAGGACGTGGCCGTCAGCCGGTCTTCGGTGGACCTTCGCTGACCTGGGCCGTCTCGCCCGGGCGCACGGCGCCCGGGCTCATTCTTCCGACGTGTGGCCGCTTCGGAGCCCGCGAGGACTTCGAAGTTGACACCCTCTGTGGCGCAACTGTGCGCAATCACTCGTTCTGACGACCTGAGTTGACGCCGAAGGAGCCGCGGTGTTCAGCAGGCACAGGGCTGCGGCGGCCGGAATCGGCTTCGCAGCATTCGTCCAACTTCACCACCGCGTCTACGAGCAGTACGCCCGCGCCCGCCTGGGTGACCGCGCCCTCAGCCGCCTGGTGGTGTCCCGGGTACTGCGGCACGCAGAGCTGAGCTGGAGCTCCGCCCTGAGCGGGGATCCGAGCTCCTTCACCTGGCGGGTACTGCGCGACAGCGTCACACAGGCCCGGTCCGAAGCCGGCCTCGCCCCTGCGGACGAACTGCACCGAGTGCTGCCCGACCGCGCCGCGGACGCCGCCCTGCTCCACGAGCGGCTCGGCATGCCGGCCAAGGCCGCAGCCGAACTGATGGGCCTCCACGAGCCGGAGCTTCACGTAGACCTGATGGTTGCCCGCCGGATGCTCGCCGACCTCGGCAACCGAAACAACACCGACCCTGGAAGGTGCACCCGGTAGTCCACACAACCCAGCACGCCCCGTGGCACTCCGGCGCAGAGCCGGGGATTGTTCGCCACGCGATTCGCCATGTCTCGCCACAGTCACCCACGCGTGTAGTTCCACCCCAGCAGCCCGTCGGCCTAGTATGACGTGCCGTCACATTTGCATGCCGAAGGCCAATTTCGGCCATCGCCAGGGGGAACACATGAGCGAGTCCTATTTGCCACGCATTGATGTGAACACGCCAAGTGCGGCTCGAATGTACGACTGGCTACTGGGAGGACGGAACAACTACGACGCCGACCGCATCGCCTGCGAAGAACTTCTGCGAACCGCCCCCAGCACCAGGGAACTCGCCCTGAACAACCGGGCCTTCCTTGTCAGAGTGGTACGGCACATCGCGCAGCGTTACAAGATCCGGCAGTTCATCGACCACGGCTCTGGACTTCCCACCCAGAACAACGTCCACCAGGTGGCCCAGGCCGTTCACCCCGACTGCAAAGTGGTCTACGTCGACAACGACCCGATGGTCCTCAGCTACGGGCGGGCCCTCTTGGACGAGAACCCGAACGTCGCCATCGTCGACGCGGACATGGTCGACACCGCGGCCATCCGCGCCGGCGCGTCAACGCTGATCGACTTTTCCAAGCCAGTGGCCGCGTTGTTCGTCTCAGTACTGCACTGCATCCCCGACGAGAAGGATCCGCGCGCGATGATCGAGCGCACGGTCCAGTCCCTGGCCCGAGGCAGTGTTGTGGTGATCTGCCAGTTAGTCAGCCCACACCAACACGTCCGCGAGACCGTGACGCGGCTGATGGAGAGGCAGACGGACGGGCGCTGGGGCAAGGTCCGGACGGAGGCTGACGTACACCAGTTCTTCGCCGTCGACCGGCTGGCTGTCGACAAGACCGGACTGCTCGATGTCACCAACTGGAACCCCGACACCGAGGTGTTCCCACGGCAGCGCACGGATGAATGGACTGAGTACGGCGGACTCGCCACGGTTGATTGAGCGGTACCGGCGTGTCGGCTAAGGCACCTCCAGCAGGCCAGTACCACCGGGCAAGGAACTCCGATCAGCTGTCCCGGTGGTGCTCCAGGGCATCGATGATCAGCGCACGGCTGCCCTCGCGGCCGGGGGCGGTCAGCATCGTGCTGTCGATGATCTCCCGGAGATCCACGAAACCCGGCTCGGGATCCTCACCCGGCAGCGGGCCGCGGTAGTAGAAGCCGTGGCCACCCCACTCGTTGTAGATCAGCTCCGGCACCGCGAACTGGTGCCCGTTGAACACCAGTCGGGTCAGAGAGGAGACCTGAGACGCAAGAGGCAGCTTCATGGGGATGACGCGCACGCCGATCTGCGGCGTCTCAACGTACTTGAGCAGCCGTTCCATCTGCTTCACCATAAGCTCGCGCGACCCGAACACCTGGTAGAGCGCGCTCTGCTTGATGAAGAACACCGAGCGCGGCGGTCGCTCGAAGAAGCGTTCGTGACGCTCGCCTCGGACTTTGACGATATGGCCGACCATCCCGCGCTGGCTCGCCATGACGGTCGCCTCCGTGACGGCCCTCCTGTAGCTGTCGGTCTGGAGCAGACCGGGCACGACGCCGGTCTCGACGGAGAACAGATCGCTGGCCCTCGTCTCCAGCTCGATCAGTCGCATGAGGTCGGTCGGCACGGCGTCTCGGTTGGCCGCGTAGTACGGCGCAACCCAACCCTTGACCGAAGCGTCCCGCGCCAGCTGCATCAGCTGCTCGAAATCGGGGCCGGGCCGAACCCCCAGCTTCTTCAGGATGAGGGCGATGCCCTCGGGCTTGTCCAGGCGGATCTCGCCGGCCTCGATCCGGCTGTACTGCGACTTCGAGAACCCGGAGGTCTCGGCCACCTCTTTCTGCTTCCGAACCCCACGAAGCGTCCTCAGCCGAGCCCCCAGCAGTAGTGCAGGCATCGCCCAGGATCCCCCGGCATCCGCACCCGGACCAGGCCGCTGAAACGGAACTACGACGCCATCGTTGCCATCGTCGTTTATCGCACCGTTGACCATAGGAGCCCCCTCATGGGAAAACACGCTCGCATGTTTAGCGGAGCAAGTTTCCCACATGGGGGCACCCCCGGTCACGCCCGACGAGTGTGCGGGCGTTCATTCTTGAATTTGATCATTAAATCAGGTGATCGAATTCTCCGTTCCTGGCTCCGTCGAGATGGGCGTCGATCTCGGCGGGGGTGAAGACGAGCGCGGGACCGGTCGGGTCGGTGCTGTTCCGGACGGCCACCCGCCCGTCGTCCAACTTGCGCATCTCCACGCAGTTGCCGTTGCCCTGGCTGCGGCGGGCCTTCGTCCACGGGCTCTCCGCGTTGATCTGGTCCGCTGGCATGCCGTTGGTGTAGATGATCATGGTTGGCCACCTCCTATTGTGCGAATATCTCCCGGCGCTCCACCGGTCATACAAGTGGGGGAAATTCCTGATGGGCGCCCCGTGCAATCCCGCGGGAAATTGCGCGGATGGGGCGGGTTGAATCATTCCCTGCAAAAATCGAACACCGCCACCCATCAAAAGAGTGAATGTGGCCTCAATTTCACGCACATATGATCAGGGATTGATATGATGGGCAGAATGGCCAAGGCTGCCCACCTCGGCCCGGGATTTGGCAGAACCGGCCTCAGTAGCACGCCTGCGCCTCGCGCCTGAGAGGGTGTTCTGCGAGTCTTGGGCGGTTCTCGTAGTCCTTGAAGGCAGGTTGTCCGGTTCTGGTACTTCACGGTGGGCCGTCGGCGCGGTGTGCTGACAGATGTGGGTGAGCGCCCCGCGTACCCGAGCGACCTGTCGGATGAAGCCTGGGAGCTGATCCGGCCGGTCCTCACTGCGTGGAAGGCGAAGCATCCCTCGGTCAGCGGCCATGCCGGCCGGTACGAGATGCGGGAGATCGTGAACGCGATCCTCTACCAGGTCCGTACCGGATGCCAGTGGCGCTACTTGCCCCACGACCTGCCACCCAAGAGCGCGGTGTACTACTACTTCGGCACATGGCGCGACGACGGGACCGCCGAGACCATCCACGACCTGCTGCGCTGGCAGGTCCGCGAAAGCCGCAGGCGGCACGAGGACCCCACTGCGGTCGTCCTGGACTCCCAGACCGTGCGGGCCTCGACGAACGCGCCGAAGGAGACGACCGGGCTGGATCCCGGCAAGAAGAGCCCGGGGCGCAAACGGGGCATCGCCACCGACGTACTCGGCCTGGTCATCGCCGCCGTCGTGGTCGCGGCGAGCGTCCACGACAACGCGATCGGCATCGCACTGCTGGACAAGGTCGCCCAGACCGCGCCCACCATGACCAGGGCATGGGCGGACGCCGGGTTCAAGAACGCCGTCGTCGAGCACGGCGCCGCCCTTGGCATCGATGTGGAGATCGTCCGGCGTGATCCCGGCGCACGCGGGTTCACACCCGAGCCCAGACGGTGGGTGGTCGAGCAGACCCTGGGCACTCTCATGCTCCACCGCAGGCTCGCACGGGACTACGAGGCGAAGCCGGCCAGCTCGGTGGCAGCGATTCACTGGTCCATGACCGATGTGATGCTCCGGCGCCTCACCCGCGCCGCCACCCCGACCTGGCGTGATCCGCCACCCTGGCATCCGCCACCTGTGACCGGCAGGAGCATCGATGAGGGAACTCCTGGACAAAGTCGAGTCCCGGCAGCGGCTCGTCCGCGAGACAGCCGAACAACTGCGTGAGCGGATCGCCCGGCTCACCGAACAACTCAACGCCGCCGAAGACACCTTGAAGCGTCTGGAGATCACCCGGGAGACCATCCTGGAACTGGCCGCCGAGGACGGCATCCAGCCGCCGGAACCGCTGCCACCCGGTTACCGCGAGGTCCTTGCCGCCATCGAGGAGGCCAAGGACGGACTCCGCGCCAAAGACGTCTGCCAGGCGATCGGCCTCGACACCGAACCGCGGCATATCGAAGGCACCCGCGCGAAGCTGAAACGCCTGGTCGGCCGAGGCATCCTCACTGAACCCGAGCCCGGCCTGTTCACCCTCACCAACCCGACACCGGCCGCCCCGAGCTGAACTCAGGCGAAGACTCACAGAACACCCTCTGAGACATCACCCATGGTTCCAGCGGCTTCAGTAGGGAGTGGCCTCCTCCTATGGGGGTGCCCTGGGCGAGGTCTTGGGGAGCCCGCCCTGCTGATGGGCGGGCTGAGGAAGGTCGGGTGGTGTCAGCCGCAGGTTGTCGCCGGACAGCTGGCTGTTCGTCGGCCTGGAGCTGGGCGAGGCGGCGTCGATGTAGCGGGTCGTCAACAGCGTATCCGGGGCAAATGGGTGAGCTGTGGGTGTTCGTGCAGGTAGACCGATTGCGTTCGTGTCCGTAAGAGATCGGTGCGGGGAGGTCTGTGGCGGGGAGCTTCGTGGTCTGAGGCAGCGGTGTCGCGCCGAGCGACTTTGAGTACCTGCTCCTTCGACAGCCCTGGCGGATAGGCTCGACCACGTCCGCGAGATCGCCGAAGCCCTGGTTCTGGGCACCGAGGAGTCGTCGATGCACCACCCGGACCCGTGGTTTGCCGCACGGCTTGCCACCTATGGAACCGTGGCCACGCGCCTGTCCCTGCTGAGTGACCGTCGTCTCGGCGAGATTGTGGCCGCCGCAGTCCCGCTCGGGTCCGGCGTCGGCGGCAGGTCCTCGGAGCTGGACATCGACGGCACGCGGGTGTTCGTCAAGCGGGTCCCCCTGACGGACAGCGAGCTGCTGCCGGAGAACGCGCGGTCGACGGCAAACCTCTTCGGATTGCCGATGTTCTACCAGTACGGGGTGGGCTCAGCGGGGTTCGGAGCCTGGCGAGAGCTGGCCGTGCACGTCATGACCACCAACTGGGTCCTCGGGAACGAGTACGAGGGCTTTCCGCTGATGTACCACTGGCGCATCCTGCCCGACTCTCCTCCCGAAGGGTTTGCCGACGAGTTCGGGGGCATCGGCGGGGCGGTCGCGCATTGGGAAGGGTCATCGGCCGTGCGCGAGCGGCTGGAGGCTATCGGCCGGTCTTCGTCCAGCCTGGTGCTCTTCTTGGAGCACGTCCCGCAGACACTCGGCGACTGGCTGCACGACTACCGGGCCGCCGCACCGGAGGGTGGGGAGGGCTCGCCGTACCCATGGGTGGAGGAGGCCTTGGCGCGAGGGACTGCCTTCATGAGTTCGCACGGACTCGTCCACTTCGACGCCCACTTCGCCAATGTCCTTACCGACGGTAAGCTGCTGTACTTCGCGGACTTCGGTCTCGCTCTGAGCTCCGGCTTCGAACTGTCAGAGACCGAGGCAGAGTTCCTCTCCGCCCACCTCGCCTATGACCGCACCTACACCGCGAGCCATCTGCTCCGCCACCACCTGCCCGATGGCCTGTGCGGCGATAAGGAGTATGAGGCGTTCCTGGGCGAGTGGATCGCCGGCCAGCGACCCGATGGCGTCCCACGCGAGATC
The DNA here is from genome assembly GCF_040629945.1 of Kitasatospora sp. NPDC005856. NCBI lineage: Bacteria > Bacillati > Actinomycetota > Actinomycetes > Kitasatosporales > Streptomycetaceae > Kitasatospora > Kitasatospora sp. NPDC005856. The sequence continues at coordinate 59,543 of NZ_JBEXWT010000055.1, forward strand.
GCCGCGATCATCGACCGACATTCCCGAGCTGCCGTGCTCATGGACGGGTTCGCCCGCCGTCTGCTCACCGAGACAAAACGGACGCCATTTCCGACCGCCGAGATCGAGCGGGCCTGGCGCACCACCTTGTCCGCGGCGCCCCGCTGAGGCCAGGCTTCCGCAGCGGATCGCCGTCAGGACGTCTCGGGATGGGTGGTGTGCCGGGGCCGACACGACGTCGCTCGGTGCACCGGTGGAGGAAGTCGAGTGAGACGTCGGCGGTCTGGGCGAGGCCGTGCACGACTTCTGCCTCGACCATGTCGCCGAGGTCCGGTCCGCCGAAATCTACGAGAAGTCGCACTCCCTGGTGAAGTGCGAGTACGTGTGGAAGCGGACCGACGACTGGATCGAGTTCCCGTGGTCGGCGGAAGGACCGGTCGTCAGGCGCGACGGCCAGGTGCTCGACGCCTGATCCGGCGTGGACGCGGCCACGACCCGCCAGGGCGACCAGCCCGCCGGAGGCGGTGCGGCCGGAGCCGAAGCTTGTTGCGGAAGTCCGGATGAGGGCAGGGCGGCGTGGCTCCGACCTGCTGATACTGGCTCCGACCCGATCCAGGGCCGACACCGCTTCACTCCCCGCACCGCACACTGACGGCTTCAACTGCCGGTGTGGAGGGCGCCTGGCCGGAGCCATTCCCGCACGTGCGGGGCCGACTCGCCCGCAGCATCGTCGTCCACCGGACCGGAGGAGCCATCCCCGCGCGTGCGGGGCCGACCGTCCCGCTGGCTACCGAGGGAGGCGGTCTCCGGAGCCATCCCCGCGCGTGCGGGGCCGACTCGACGCCGGAGGGGATCGGCCGGGCCATCGAGGAGCCATCCCCGCGCGTGCGGGGCCGACATGGCGGCGGGTCTGGTGTGGGGTGCGGTGTGGGAGCCATCCCCGCGCGTGCGGGGCCGACACTTCCTGACCTGCTGTAATTCGCCTCAGGATACGCCAATTTATTCAGCTCGAATCCGTAGCCCAGCCTGTGTAGGGCCGAAGCTCGGGCTGACCTGGAACTCCGCGTCTTCAGTCTGACACCGAGGAAACCACGCTCGCGAGCGTGAGGCCGAACTCCCGGCAGCGGACCTGTCGTTGCCGTGAGGGGAGTAACACCCGCGGGCGCCGTTCTCCTTGGTTCACTGCCCCGTGCCCGGCGGCCCTCATCCCGAATGTCCGCTCCCTCGCCGTCATGTCGAAGGGATACCAGAGCTAACGGCTCCCGGAGCGGCCCGACGCGGTCCGGCAGGACGGCCTGCCCAGCCTCTGCGCGCTGAGCTGCCGGTTGGCCTAGCGTTGCCAC
>NZ_JBEXWT010000056.1:0-60660 GCF_040629945.1 Kitasatospora sp. NPDC005856
ATCCGCCCCCAGACCGAGGACCACCCCGACTACCGCGGCTACGCCGGCCAACTCGCCTCCGGCGTCCTGCGCGTCGGCGACCCGGTCACCGTCCTGCCCTCCGGCCACACCACCACCGTCACCGGCCTGGACCTGCTGGGCCGGCCGGTCGAGGAGGCCCGGGCCGGGCAGTCCGTCACCGTCCTGCTCGCCGACGACATCGACGTCTCCCGCGGCGACCTGATCGCCCCGAGCGCGGCCGCGCCCACGACCACCCGCGAGGTGACGGCCACCGTCTGCCACCTCGCCGACCGGCCGCTCACGGCCGGCCAGCGCGTCCTGCTCAAGCACACCACCCGCACGGTCAAGGCGATCGTCCAGGCGCTCCCGTCCCGGCTCGTGCTGGACGACCTCGCCCAGCACCCGGCGCCGGGCCGACTGGTCGCCAACGACATCGGCAGGGTCGTGATCCGCACTGCCGAGCCGCTCGCCCTCGACGCCTACGCCCGCTCCCGCAGCACCGGCTCCTTCCTGCTGATCGACCCGGCCGACGGCACCACGCTGGCGGCCGGCATGGCGGGCGACTCGTTCACCGCCGCCACGGCCGCGCCGGAGCGGGACGACGACGGATGGGACTTCTGACCGTGGCCACCACCAGCGCCGTCATCGACCTCCGGGGGGTGACCAAGTCCTTCGACGCCGCCGCGCCGCCCGCCGTCGAGGGGATCGACCTGCGCATCGAGGCCGGGGAGTTCGTCTGCCTCCTCGGCGCCTCCGGCTGCGGCAAGTCCAGCCTGCTGAACCTCATCGCCGGACTCGACCGCCCGACGGCGGGCCAGGTCACGGTGCCCGGACGGCGGCCCGCCGTGATGTTCCAGGACCACGCCCTCTTCCCCTGGCTGACGGTCGGCCGCAACGTCGAGCTGGCGCTGCGCCTGGCCAAGGTGCCGAAGGCCGAGCGCCGGGCCGAGGCCGCCCGGCTGCTCGCGGCCGTCCGGCTCGGCGACGCGTACGAGCGGCGGGTGCACGAGCTGTCCGGCGGCATGCGGCAGCGCACCGCGCTGGCCCGGGCGCTCGCCCAGGGCGCCGACTGCCTGCTCATGGACGAGCCGTTCGCCGCCCTCGACGCCGTCACCCGGGACCTGCTCCACGAGGAGCTGATCCGGGTCCGGGCCGAACACCGGCTCACCGTCGTCTTCGTGACCCACAGCGTCGAGGAGGCCGCCCGCCTGGGCAGCCGCATCGTCCTGCTGTCCGCCAACCCCGGCCGGATCGCCCACGAATGGACCGTGGACCTCCCGTACCCGCGCCGGGCCGAGAGCCCCGGCGTCGCCTCCCTCGTCCACGAGATCACCGAGCGCCTGGGGGAGGAGATCCGCCGCCATGCCCGCGACTGAGAACACGCTCACCGTCCTGCGCCCGCGCCCCGTGGCGCCACCGCGCCGCACCGCCCCCGGTGGTACGGCCCGCGGCCGCGGCCGCGGCCGACGCCGCCGTACGGCCGCCGTCGCGGGGCCGCTGTCGGCCGTCACGCTGGTGCTCTGCCTCTGGCAGCTCGTCTGCGTCCTGAACCTGTCGGCCACCCTGCCCACGCCCGCCGCCGTCGGCCACGACCTGGCCGCCGCCTGGTCGAGCGGGGCGCTCGCCCCCGCCCTGCTCGGCAGCCTCCGGCGGTGCCTGGCCGGCTTCCTGGCCTCGGTGGCGATCGGCGTGCCGCTGGGCCTGCTGCTCTCCGCCGCGCCCGTGGTCCGCACCCCGATCGCCCCCGTGCTGAGCGCGATCCAGTCCCTGCCCGCCGCCGCGCTGGTCCCGGTGGCCGTGGTGGGCCTGGGCAACTCCGAGCGCGCCGTGTACTCCGTCGTCCTGCTGGGCGCCGTCCCGGCCATCGCCGCCGGGACGCTCGCCTCCCTCGACCAGGTCCCGCCGCTGCTGCGCCGGGCCGGCCGCTCGATGGGCGCCGCGGGCCCCGCCTACGTGCGGCACGTCCTGCTTCCGGCCGCCCTCCCGGGCCTGCTCAGCGCCCTCGAACAGGGCTGGACCTTCGGCTGGCGCGCGCTGATGACGGCCGAACTGATCACCGCGACCCCGCTCCCCGGCATCGGCCGCCTCCTGGACGCGGGCCGCAAGGCCGGCCACCTCAGCCAGGTGCTGGCCGCGACGGTCGTGATCCTCGCCGTCGGCGTCCTCGTCGAGTCCGCGGTGTTCGCGCCCCTCCGCCGCCGGGCCCTGCGCCAACGGGGGCTGACGGCGCCGTGAGGTGCCGTGGCCGGTGCGGGCCGGGAGCCCGCGTCCGGGGCCTCCGGCCCTGATCAGGCCCCGAGCAGGCTCCGAGCAGACCCCGATCCGGAGCCGCGTCGGAGCCCGATCCGGAGCCGATCCGGAGCCGCGTCGGAGCCTCCGCGGAGCCGATCCGGGCCCGCTGTGGGGGAGATCACATCACCCTTCCGGGCCCGTTTCCGGCGCGGTCGGGGGCTCGGAGGGGTCGGTTATGGTGGGTGGGCCCAGACGCTGACGAGGGAACGATCTGGTCTATCTCGACGGGGTGCCATCGCGGTGCGCGAGTTCGGTCTGAAACGGTGGGGGCGGCGATCAGGCCCGGAGCAGTCCGGCGGCGCAGCGCGAACCGGAAGACCGAATTCCTGGACCCTCCCCGCGCTCCTGGTGGCGGCGGTGTCGCTGGCGCTGTTCGCCTGGTTCCGGCACAGCCACGGGGCCACCATGGTCGACATGCTGGTCTACCGGGCCGAGGGCCAGGCCGTCGTACGGGGCGAGGACCTCTACGCGATGCGGCTGCCCGGCTGGGACCTGCCGGCCACCTACCCGCCGTTCGCGGCGATGCTCTTCGTGCCGAGCACCTGGTTCGGCGTGAGCACCCTGCGCGTCCTGGTGATGCTCCTCAACTACGCGCTGCTCGCCGCGGCCGTGCACCTGTCGCTCAAGCTGGCCGGCTGGCCGAAGCAGCACCGCGGGGCCGTGGTGATCCTGGCGACCGGCCTCGGCATCTGGCTGGAGCCGGTCTTCACCACCTTCCAGTACGGCCAGGTCAACCTGGGCATCCTCTGCCTGGTCCTGTGGGACCTCACCCGCTCGGACCGCCACCGCCTCAAAGGCGTGGGCATCGGCCTGGCCACCGCCATCAAGATCACCCCGGGCCTGTTCGCCGTCTACCTGTTCCTGACCGGCCGGGTCCGGGCCGCCCTGGTCTCGGCCGGCACCTTCCTCGCGGCCGGCCTGATCGGCTGGGCCGTGCTGCCCGACGCCTCGTACGGGTTCTGGACCACCTACCTCTGGGACCCGAGCCGGGTCGGCGTGACCGTCCTGGTGGACAACCAGTCACTGCGCGGCGCCGTCTGCCGGCTGCTCGACGTCAACGACCCGGGCCTGGTCGGGCTGATCGCCTCGGCGCTGGTCGCGACCTTCGGGCTCGGGGTGGCGGTGCTGGCCGGGCGCTCGGCGCGGGTGCTGCGCCGGGCCGACGCCTGGGGCGCGGTCTGCGCCGCGCTCACCGCGCTGCTGGTCTCGCCGATCAGCTGGACCCACCACTGGGTCTGGTGCATCCCGCTCCTGGCCCTGCTGGCGGTGGAGGCCAGGACCAGGGGCCGGCAGGTGCTGTTCGGCCTGACCCTGCTGGTGTTCCTCTCCCACGTCATGTGGACGGTGCCGCACCGCTGGGGCCGCGGGGTGGCCTGGTACTGGCAGCTGCCCGGCTCGATCTATCCGCCGATCGCGATCGCCGTCCTGGTCGTCCTGGGCGTGCGGCTGTACCGCGCCCGGCGCCAGGCAGTGGACGCCGCCGGCGGCGGCGGGGCCCTGACCCTGCTGACGGCCAGGCTGGACCGCGATCCCGCACTGACGAACCGGACCTGACGGCCGGACCCACGGACCCAGACCGGACGGATCAGACCTGACGTGACCACCCAGACCGCACCCCCGCCGCCGGCCGCCGCCGTGCCCGCCGTCCGACGGCTGGCCGCGGCCGCCCTGCTCGGCCCGGGCCGGCGCACCCTGCTGCTCACCGCGCTCTGCTTCGCGGTGACCTGCGCCATCGGCCTGCAGGGCTGGACGTCCGTGTCGCTCGGCGGCTTCGACCTCGGCATCTTCGACCAGGGCGTGCGCGGCTACGCCCACTTCGGGCTGCCCGTCTCGACGCTGAAGAGCTTCCACCACGAGTTCCCGCCCGGCTTCTCGCTGCTGGGCGACCACTTCTCGCCGGTGCTGGCGCTGCTCGCGCCGCTGTACTGGATCTGGGACGACCCGCGCTCGCTGATCATCGGCCAGTCGCTGCTGTTCGCGGCCGGGGTGCCGCTGATCCGGCGGATCGCCGGGCACGCCTTCGCCGCCGCCGAGCCGCGCACCGCCCGCCGGGCCGCAGACCTGGCCGGCCTGGCGTACGCGCTCGGCTGGCCGCTGCTGGTCGCCGCCCGGGTGGGCTTCCACGAGGTCGCCTTCGCGGTGCCGCTGACCCTGCTGATGCTCGAGCGCGGTCTGGCCCGCCGGTACGGCACGGTGGTGCTCGCCGCCGCACTGCTGTGCTGCACCAAGGAGGACCTCGGCCTGATGGTCGGGGCGTACGGCCTGGTGCTGCTGCTGCGCACCCGCCGCACCGAGGACCGGGCGGGCCGTCTCACCGGCCTGGGGCTGCTGCTGGGCGGGCCGGTCGCCTCGGCGGCCGCGATCACCTGGCTGATCCCGGCGATGGGCGGGGAGCCGGGCTACTACTGGAACTACGGCTCGCTCGGCGAGGACGGCGGCGACGCGCTGCGCAACCTGCTGCACGACCCGTTCCTGCTGGTGCAGGCCGCCTTCGACCAGCCGCTCAAGCCGCTGCTGCTGCTCTGGCTGTTCGGCACCACGCTGCTGCTGCCGCTGCGCTCGGCCACCGTGCTGTGCGCGCTGCCGCTGCTGGCCGAGCGGATCCTGTCCAGCAACCCCAACCACTGGTCGATCGCCCGGCACTACGACGCGCTGCTGTGGCCGATCCTGCTCACCGCCGCGATCGAGGTGCTGGGGCGGCTGAGCGCCGCCGGGCGGCCGGAGCGGAGCGTGCGGCGGGCGCGCCGGCTGGGCCTCGGCGCCTGCGGCATCGCGCTGGTCGCCGCGCTGCCGATCGGGCTGCTGCCGCTGGCACTGCCGTCCTCCTGGGCTCCCAAGACGAGCGAGGCGGCGCTGGTGCGGGCGGCCGCGCTGATCCCGGACGGGGCGTCCGTCGAGGCGGACAACCAGATCGCGCCGAGGCTGACCGCCCGGACGGACGTGGTGCTGGTCGACGGCACGCCGCGCGGGCGCGAGTACGTGCTCACCCGGGGCGACAAGCGGTCCTTCCCGTTCAAGACGGACAAGGAGCAGGCCGAGCGGATCCAGCTGCTGCTGGCGCACGGCTACCGGCAGCTGTGGGCCGAGGACGGGGTCGTGCTGCTGCACCGGGAGGGCGACGAGCCGATCCCCGGCGAGCACGTGCCGGGGCCGGGCAGCACGCCGGTCCAGGACGAGGTCCCGTCCGACGTGGGGCACAACCTGTTCCGGGGCTGAGGTCCCGACACCGCTTCCCGCACACGCCGGAGGGCCGGCCGGAACGACGTCCGGCCGGCCCTCCGCGTGCCTCAGGGGCGGTTCGAGCCGGTGTGGCTGCCGCTCTGCTGGGAGCCCTGGGGCGGGACGGCGCCGTAGTGGCCGGGCCGGTGGCCGCGCGGGTGCCGGGTCAGCTTGTAGCCGATGACGCCGGCCAGCGCGGCCAGGAAGCCGCCGGCGATCGTCCAGTACCAGCGGCTGTTCCAGCCGGAGAACCAGCCGGTGTACCAGTGCTCCTCCTGGGCCACCGGCGCGGCCGCCTTGGCCGTGCTCGCGCCGCCGCCGACCGGCGGGACCAGCGGGGCCTTCAGCTCGCCGCCCTCCGGCTGGGCGTTGTCGGCGTCGCCCTTGGCGGCGACGTGCAACTGGACCGAGGAGGCCAGGCCGAGGTCCGGCTGCGGGACGTCGCTGACCGACAGCCGCACGTAGTAGGTGCCGGGCAGCGGGTCGCCGGACCACGGCTCGGCCCAGGTGCGGACCTCGCGCAGGGTGCAGTTCAGTGCCAGGGCGGTGGCGCTCTGCTCGGCGGTGGCGTTCTGGGTGCCGGCGGTGCACGACTGGCGCCGGCGCAGCCCGTCGAAGACCTCCACGGACCAGGTCTGCGGGCCGTGCCGGTCGGCCGTCGGGGCCAGGCCGACGGTCAGGTCGACCGTCGGGGTCTGGCCCTCGGAGGCGCCGAACGCCCAGTACAGGTAGTCACCGGTGGAGACGGAGACGTTGGCGTCCTGGCCGGGGGAGAGGTTGACGGCGGTCAGGAAGGAGGTGCCGGCCTTGGTCGCCGGGGCCGGGGTGCCGCTCGCACCGGCCGTGGGGGACGGCGAGGCGGCCGAGGCCGCCGGGGCGCCCAGGGCGCTCAGGGCCAGGGCGGGCAGCAGGGCGAGGGCGGCGAGGGCGCCGCGGATCGTCGTACGCATGGTCAGTTCTCCCGCCAGACGGCGATCCGCCAGCGCGCGATCCAGCCGAGGACCAGACCGAAGGCCAGGCCGGCCAGGGTGAGGGTGAGCAGCAGGATCCAGCCGCGGCCGAGGCCCATCGCGGCGCCCTCCGGGGCGGGCGAGGCGGAGGCCAGGTCGACGGTCAGCTCCAGCGGCATGCCGGGGTCGGCCAGGACGCCGCTCTGCGGGGCCAGCGAGTTGCTGACGACCAGGCAGACGGTGGTCTCCGGCTTCTCCTTGGAGCCCTTCGTCGCGGTGGGGCTCGCGGTGACGTAGCCCTTGGAGTCGTCGGTGGACCAGCGCAGGCCGGTGGAGACCACGTCGGTGCGGCCGCTGCCGGCGTCGGTGCCGCGGACCAGCTCCTGGCCGGTCGCGCTGGTGGCCTGGAGCAGCACCCCGTAGTCCCGGGCCACCGGGCGGTCGAGGGCGACGCTGACCGAGGCGCGCAGCTCCTGGCCGGACTTGACCGGGACCTTGTAGACGCGGTGCTCGGAGAACTTCTCGCGGTCGGTGTAGACGCCCGGGGCGAGAACGGGGGCGCTCTCGCACTTGTCGGTGCCGGTGGTCTTGACCGGGGCCACCGTGTAGGTGTCGTTGGAGCGGTCGACCAGCTGCTTCACCTTGTCGGTGAGCTGCTCCTGGGTGCGGACGTCGGTGTAGGTGCCGCCGGTCGCGTTGGCGATGCAGAGCAGCTGCTGGCGGGTCTTGTCGTCGTGGGCCAGGCCCAGGGTGTCGACCACCAGGTGGATGCCCTGGGAGGCGAGCTCGCGGGCGACGTCACACGGGTCGGGCGGGGTGCAGGTGTCCTCGCCGTCGGTGATCAGCACCACGCGGCGGGTGGTCTCGCCCTTGCCGAGGTCCTGGGCGGCGCCGCGCAGGGCCAGGCCGATCGGGGTCCAGCCGGTGGGCCGCAGGGTGGCGACGGCGGTCTTGGCCTCGACCTTGTTGGTCTTGCCGACCGGGAACAGCTGCCTGGTGTCCTGGCAGCCCTGGGCCTTGTCGTTGCCGGGGTAGTTCGCGCCCAGGGTGCGGATGCCGAACTCGGTCTCCGCGGGCAGCGCGTCGATCACCTCGTTCAGCGACTGCTGGGCCACCGAGATGCGGCTCTTGCCCTGGATGTCCGTGGCGGTCATGGAGCCGCTGACGTCCAGGACGAGGTCGACCCGGGGGGCCTCCTTGGACGCGGGGGCGGCCCCGGCTGATGGTTCGTCGGCGTGGGCGGGCAGGCCGAGGAGCAGCGAGGCGCCCGTTATCGCCAAGGCCGCCAGCAGGCTGCCGAGCCTGGTCTGTGGTCGTCGTCCGGTAGTCACCCGGCCGATCCTAGGGATCATCAGTTCGTCCTGGCGAAACGAGTCCGGATCGTGCCTCAACCAGCCACGGCGCGAACTCCGGCGCATCCGCGCGGAATTCGCTCACGCCGGCCTTACGCGTCGTGGATAGCCTTCGGTGCGCGGCGGACGGGAGCGGGGGCGCGATGGAGCTGGCGGCGGTGGGCAAGCGGTACGGGCGGCGGGAGCGGTGGATCCTGCGCGGGGTCGACCTGGCGGTCGGGCCGGGCGAGCTGGTGCGGATCGCCGGGGACAACGGGAGCGGCAAGTCGACGCTGCTGCGGCTGGTCGCCGGGATCGAGCGGCCGAGCACGGGGCGGGTGGTGCGGCCCGGCCCGGCGGCGTACGTGCCCGAACGGTTCCCGCCGGCCCTGCCCTTCGACGCCGCGTCCTACCTGCTGCGGGTGGGCCGGGTGCACGGGCTGTCGGCGGAGCGGGCGCGGCGGCGGGCGGGGGAGTGGCTGGAGCGGTTCGGTGTCGCGGACCGCGCGGGCACGCCGCTGAGCCGGCTGTCGAAGGGCACCTGCCAGAAGGTCGCGGTCGTCCAGGCGCTGCTCCCCGAGGCGCGGGTGCTGCTGCTGGACGAGGCCTGGACCGGGCTGGACCCGCAGGCCCGGGCGGTGCTGGACGAGGCGGCCGCCGAGCGGGCGGCGGCGGGCGGCACGGTGCTGTTCGTCGACCACGACCCGGCCCGGCTGGCCGGGCTGACCGGCGCCGCGTACCGGGTCGGCACGGACGGCGCGCTGCGGCCCGTCGAGGACGGGTACCGGGAGCCGCCGCCGGGCGGACCGGTGATGGAGGTCGAGGTGGACGTCCCGGACGGCGCCCCGCTTCCCGCGCCGCTGCCGGGGGCGCCGGAGGTCACCGCGCTGGCCGGGACGGCGGTGCGGCTGGTGGTGCCGGCCGCCCACTCGGACGCGCTGCTGCGCCGGCTGCTGCTGGGCCGTCCGGCCGTCCGGGTGCTGGCGGTGCGGCGGCGCGAGGAGGGGGAGCGGTGATGGCGCGGATCGGGGCGCTGACCCGGTACCACCTGGAGCTGCTGGTGCGCTCGCACGCCTGGCTGCCGCCGTTCCTGGCGTACGCGCTGCTGCTCGTGGTCGGGGTGGCGGTGGGCGATCCGCTGCTGGGCGGCCTCGGCTTCGGCGCGGGGGTGCTGCTGCCGGTGAGCGCCTGGTACGTGCGCAGCGTGCTGGGCGCGGAGCCGCCGGCCTCGCGGGCCTGCCTGGTGGCGGCGGCGGGCCCGGTCCGGGTCCACCTGGGGGCGCTGCTGGCGGCGCTGACGGTGTCGCTGGTACTGGCGGTCGGTCAGGTGGCGGCCGTCTGGTGGACCAGTGGGGCGGTGGCGGACCCGGGGGCGCAGCGGGACCCGGGGGCCGGGGCGGCGGTGGCGGCCGGGCTGGCGGCCTCGGTGGCCTGCGCACTGCTGGGGGTGCTGGTCGGGGCGCTGGTGAACCGTCCGGTGCCGGTCCGCGCGCAGTACGGCATTCCGGCGGCGCTGGTGCTGGCCGCGCTGCTGCTGGTGGTGCCGGCCTCGCCGGCCAACGCGGCGGTGAGCGGGCTGGTGTCGGCGGCCCGGACCGGGCGGGTGGCGGTGCCGTGGGCGAGCCTGGCGGCCGCCGTCGTCCTGCTGGCCGTGGTCGGTGCGGGGGTGGTGGCGCTGGCCGGGCGGCGGCCGGAGTGACGGTCCGGCACGGACCGGCGGGCCCGGGTGATTCCGGCAATGGCGGACACACCGCAGTGAATAGTCCATACATATGGATAACACTCGTTAGGGTGCGGAACCGGGGCGCGGCGCCACCGCGATGGCGCCCGGACCCGGCCGGCCTGTCCGACACCCTGGAAGGACCCCGCAATGAGCAACCTCTTCGCGATCGCCTACCCGGACCTCGCCACCGCCCAGGCGGTGCGCAACGAGGCGGTGGGGCTCCAGAAGCAGAAGCTGATCGAGCTGGAGGACGCGGTCGTCGTCGAGCGTCGCGCGGACGGCAGGATCAAGCTGCACCAGCAGGTCAGCACGACCGGGGCGGGGGCCGCGAGCGGCGCCCTGTGGGGCGGGGTCATCGGTCTGCTGTTCTTCATGCCCCTGGTGGGCGCGGCGGTCGGCGGTGCGACCGGGGCGGCGGTCGGCGCCTCCACCGACATCGGGGTGGACGACGACTTCATGCGCCAGGTCGGCGAGCACCTCCAGCCCGGCACCGCCGCGGTCTTCCTGCTGGTGCGCAAGGCGACCGCCGACAAGGTCGTGCCGGCGCTGGCCCGGTACGGCGGGCAGATCATCCAGACCTCGCTGTCGGCCGAGGCCGAGGCCGAGCTGAAGGCGACCGTCGAGGCCTCCCGCGTCCAGAGCGCCGTCTGACCCTCCCTCCGACCGCCGCTCCCGTCGGGGCGGACCGGCCCCCGTCGCCGGTCCGCCCCGATCGGCGTCCCCCGGCCGGCGGCACCGGGCCCTTCCCGATCCCCAGGACGGTCCGTGGCGACACCCTCCGCCGCGTCGAGCTCCGCCGCCGGGCCGAGCCGGCCGGTGCCGACCAGGCGCACCACCGAGCTCGTGCTGGTGGTCGGTGCCGTCCTGATCGCCGTGTTCGGCTACGTCGAGGTCGGCGTCAACCTGGACGGCCGCGTCCCGGCCGACGCGGCCGAGTACGGCGCCGCGCTCGGGGTGCTCGCCCTGGCGGCGCACGCCGTGGTCCGCCGGCGGGCCCGGTACGCGGACCCGCTGCTGCTGCCGATCGCGGTGCTGCTGAACGGCATCGGGCTGGTGGTGATCCACCGGCTCGACCGGGCCACCCCGGGGCGCGCCGCCGCCCCCACCCAGCTGCTCTGGTCGGCCCTGGGGGTGGCGCTGTTCATCGCGGTGGTGCTACTGGTGCGCGACCACCGGCGGCTGCGGCGCTACGCGTACGTCGGGGCGCTGGTGGCCCTGGTCCTGCTGGTGCTGCCGATCTTCTTCCCGCCGGTGTACGGCTCCCGGATCTGGATCGTGATCGGGCCGCTCTCCTTCCAGCCCGGGGAGTTCGCCAAGATCCTGCTGGCCGTCTTCTTCGCCGCCTACCTGGCGGTGCACCGGGACGCGCTGGCGCTCACCGGCCGCCGGTTCCGGCGCCTGCGGCTGCCGCCCGGGCGGGTGCTCGGGCCGGTGCTGCTGATCTGGGCGGCGTTCGTCGGCGTCCTGGTGCTGGAGACCGACCTCGGCACCTCGCTGCTGTTCTTCGGCCTGTTCGTGGTGATGCTCTACGTGGCCACCGCGCGCACCGGTTGGATCGCGGTCGGCGTGGGACTGGCCGCGGTCGGGGCGGTGACGGTGGGCCGGTTCTCGCCGCACGTGCACAGCCGGGTCGCGGACTGGCTGGACCCGCTGGGCTCGATCGAGGCGGGCCGGGGCGCCAACCAGATCGCCCAGTCGCTGTTCGCCTTCGCCTGGGGCGGCGAGCTGGGCACCGGGCTCGGCAACGGGCACTCGGTGCTGATCGGCTTCGCCGCGAAGTCGGACTTCATCCTCGCCACCATCGGCGAGGAGCTCGGGCTGACCGGGCTGATCGCGGTGTTCCTGCTGTACGCGGTGCTGGTCTCGCGGGGCTTCCGGACCGGCATCGCGCTGCGCGACCCGTTCGGGCGGCTGCTGGCGATCGGGCTGGCCGCGATCGTCGGCCTCCAGGTGTTCGTGGTGGCGGGCGGGGTGCTCGCGCTGATCCCGCTGACCGGGATGACCATGCCCTTCATCGCCCAGGGAGGGTCCTCGGTGGTCACCAACTGGATCATCGTCGCGCTGCTGGTCCGCATGAGTGACACGGCCCGGCGGCCCGGGTCGGGGGAGGTCCGGTGACACGCGTCCGGCGCGGGGGCAACGGCCCGCAGGGGCTGCCGGGCATCTCGGTGACCGGGCGCCGGGCGGGCACCTTCTGCCTGCTGCTGGTCGCGGCGCTGTGCGCGCAGGCCACCCGGGTGCAGGTCTTCCAGGCGAAGGAGCTCGACCGCAACAGCGCCAACCAGCGGCTCACCATCGAGCGGTACGCCCAGCCGCGCGGCGACATCCTGGTCGGCCCGGACCGGGTGACCGGCTCCGAGCCGACCGGCGGCCGGTACGCCTACCAGCGCGGCTACACCGACGGCCCGACCTACGCGGCGGTCACCGGCTTCGCCTCGCAGGCGTACGGCACCTCCCAGCTGGAGGGGACCGAGGACGAGCTGCTGACCGGCACCGACGGCCGGCTGGCGGGCTGGTCGCTCCGGGACGCCGTCGCCCGCCGGCGCAGCCCCGGCGGGGACGTCCACACCACCCTGAACCGGGCCGCCCAGCAGGCCGCGATGCGCGGGCTCGGCGACCGGAAGGGCGCGGTCGCCGCGATCGAGCCGGCCACCGGGCGGATCCTGGCGCTGGCCAGCACGCCCTCCTACGACCCCGGCTCCTTCGCCGGGTACGGCGCCGACGACCAGGCGGCCTGGAACCGCCTGCAGGCCGACCCGGACGAGCCGATGCTCAACCGGGCGCTGCGCCAGACGTACCCGCCGGGCTCCACCTTCAAGGTGGTCACCGCCGCCGCGGCGCTGGCCGCCGGGGTGGTCACCGACCCCGGCGCGCCGACCGAGGCGCCCTTCCCGTACGTGCTGCCCGGCACGACCACGCCGCTGGTCAACGACACCCCGGCCTGTGACCGCCCGGGCCTGTCGCTGGCCGCCGCGATGACCGCCAGCTGCAACAGCGTGCTGGGCTACCTGGGGGTGCGGACCGGGCTGGACCCGATGGCCGCGATGGCCGCGAACTTCGGCTTCAACGACCCGAGGCTGGACGTCCCGGTGCGCGCGGCCCGGTCGAACTTCGACACCCGGATGGACGAGTCCCAGCTGGCGCTCTCCTCGATCGGGCAGTTCGACACGGCGGCCACCCCGCTGACGATGGCGATGGTCGCGGCCGGGGTGGCCGACGACGGGACGGTGATGCGTCCACAGCTTGTGGACAGGCTGACCAGGAGCGACGGCACCACGGTGCAGCTGATGCGGCCGTCCGTGTACAAGCGGGCGATGACCCCGGAGGTGGCCGGGCAGGTGCGGGCGCTGATGGCCGACGTGGTGGAGAACGGCACCGGCGCCGCCGCCCGGATCGCCGGGGCGGTGGTCGGCGGCAAGACCGGGACGGCCCAGCACGGGGTGGACAACAGCGGGACGCAGTACGCCTGGTTCATCGCCTGGGCCGCGCCGGCCGGCTCGGACGCGGTGCCGCCGGTGGCGGTGGCCGTGGTGGTCGAGGACGGTGGCGCCACCGATGTGACGGGTGGCGCGCTGGCCGCGCCGATCGCCCGGTCGGTGATGCGGGCGGTGCTCGGCGGATGATCACCGCAGGGGCGCTGAGCTGCCGTTTTACTCACCGAGTGGGAGAAGCGCCGTTTACGAAGTGTCCGGTTTGTACATCAATATGCGCCGATCCGGACAATGCGCCGGTTGGGACTGTTCGTTTGCGACACTGGTGCTTTCGCCGGGTACTGTCCCATGTTTGTTCGGTTGATCCCCGTTGACACCCATGGGTGCCCCGGGTGAACAACCGCTAGGACACCCTCCCCCGCCTAGAAGGACCGCGGTTTTGGCCAGCAACACCCTCGGTGCGCGTCTACTGCGACGCAAGCCCGTCTCGACTCTGATCGCCGAGACCGAAGGCAAGAACTCCCTCCCGGCCGGTGCGCCCGAGGAGGGCGGACGCTCCGGCATCCACCTGCGCCGCTCGATCGGACTGTGGCAGCTGTCCTCGATCGGCATCGGCGCCACCATCGGCACCGGCATCTTCTTCGTGCTGAACACCGCGGTGCCCTCGGCCGGCCCGGCCGTCATCCTGTCCTTCGTGATCGCCGCGATCACCGCCGGACTCACCGCGCTCTGCTACGCCGAGATGGCCTCCGCGATCCCGGTGTCCGGCTCCTCGTACTCCTACGCCTACGCCACCCTCGGCGAGGGCGTCGCCTTCGCCGTCGGCATCTGCCTGCTGATGGAGTACGGCGTCTCCGCCTCCGCGATCGCGGTGACCTGGGCCGAGTACCTGAACAAGTTCTTCGACCTGGCCTTCGGCTTCACGATCCCCGAGCAGTTCTCCGGCGCGCCGGACAGCACCCACTGGTTCAACCTGCCGGCGCTGCTGCTGGTCGCCATGGTCTGCGTCCTGCTGATCCGCGGCGTCAGCGAGTCGGTCAAGGTCAACGCGGCGATGGTCGCGATCAAGATCCTCATCCTGGTGATGTTCATCGGCGTCGCGCTCACCGGCTTCCACTCCGGAAACCTGACCCCGTTCATGCCGCTCGGCATCAGCGGCGTCCAGATCGCCGCGTCCAGCATCTTCTTCTCCTTCATCGGCCTGGACGCCGTGTCCACCGCCGGTGAGGAGGTCAAGAACCCGCGCCGCACCCTGCCGATGGCGATCATCATCTCGCTGGTCGTGGTGACCCTGCTCTACATCCTGGTCGCCGTGGCCGGCATCGGCGCCCAGCCGTGGCAGAAGTTCGACGGCCAGGAGGCCGGCCTCGCCCAGATCCTCCAGGACATCACCGGCCAGAGCTGGCCCGCGATGGTCTTCGCCTTCGGCGCGATCGTCTCGATCTTCAGCATCACCCTCGTGGTGATCTACGGCCAGACCCGCATCCTGTACTCGATGGGCCGCGACGGCATGCTGCCCAAGCGCTTCGCCGAGCTCTCCCCGCGCACCGGCACCCCGGTCTGGAACACCCTCGTGGTGGGCCTCGGCGTCGGCGCGCTGGCCGCCTTCATCCCGCTGCGGGTCCTGGCCGACATCACCAGCCTGGGGACGCTCATCGCCTTCTCGGTGGTCTCGATCGGCGTGATCGTGCTGCGCCGCACCCAGCCCGACCTGCCGCGCGGCTTCAAGGTGCCCGGCTACCCGGTCGTCCCGCTGATCAGCGTCGGCTTCTGCATCTACCTGATCACCGGCCTGCACGCCGACACCTTCCGGGCCGGGGGGATCGCCCTCGCCGTCGCCCTGGTGGTCTACTTCGGCTACAGCATCAAGCACTCGCGGCTGGAGCAGGAGGAGCAGCAGTCCGTGTCCTCCGACAGCTCCGCCGACTGACCCGCAGACGAACCCCACGTGAAGGGCCGCCGACCGCCGAGACGACCGGCGGCCCTTTTCACGCCATCGCCCGTCCGGTGTCCTACGCCATGGCGACAGGGCCCGGTTCCCACCCATAACCTTCCACCATGGTGAGCACCCGCACGCCCGGCTACTCCCGCCCGCGCGGCCGCTTCACCGGCCGCAGCAGAACGCCGGCCCAGACCTCCGCGACCGAGGCCTCGTCCAGACCCGGACGGCCTCCGCGCGGCTTCTCCGTCCGCCCCTTCCCCCGTCAGCGTGGCGAGAGCACGTTTCCGCCCACGCCCGATCGGCTGAACGGCGACCGGCTCGCCAGGCTCGCCTCGATGCGGACCGTCCACCTGCTCGGCTGCCTGATCGCGGCCGGCTGGGCCGCCGCCTTCCCGCTCGTGTCCGACCTGGCCAACCAACGGCTGTGGGGCCTGATCGCGGCCCCCGCCTACGCCCTGGCCGGACTGCTCTGCGTGGCCCTGCCGCGCCGCCACGCGGCCCGGGCCGCCGCTTCGGTCGCCCTCGTCGGGGCCGTCGTGGTCCCGCTCGCCCTGCTCGCCCTGAACGGCCGCCACCAGTCCGAGGTCATGGTGGTCGAACGCTCGGCCCACCTGCTGCTCACCACCGGCACCGCGTACCTGCCGCACCCGGTGGTGGTCACCGACTACAACCCGTACCTGCCAGCGATGTCCCTGTTCGGGATGCCGCGCCAGGTGCTCGGCGACTCCACCGCCTTCGCGAGGGTCGCCGGGGACGCCCGGATCTGGTTCGCGCTGACCTTCTTCGCCTGCCTGCTGGCCGCCTGGCGGCTGCTGCGGCCCTCCCGCCCCGACGGCGGCGACCCGCGGGCGCCGCTGCTGCCGCTGGCCGTCCTCACCGCCTCGCCGCTGATCGCGCTCGCCCTGGTGGTCGGCGGGGTGGACCTGCCGCTGATCGGGGTCTGCTGCCTCGCCATGGCGCTCGCAGAGCGGGACCGCACCGTCGGCGCCGGACTGGTGCTCGCCCTCGCCTGCACCCTGAAGTGGACGGCCTGGCCCGCGCTGCCGGTCGCCGTCCTGCTGCTGTGGCGGCTGTACGGCCGACGCCCCGCGGCCCGGACCGCGCTGATCGGGGTCGGGGTGAGCACGCTGGTGATCCTGCCCTCCGCGCTGGCCCAGCCGGACGCGCTGCGCGAACAGGTGGTGCGCTTCCCGCTCGGGATGACGGCGATCCGCACCCCGGCGGGCAGCCCGCTGCCCGGCAAGGTGCTGGCCGGCTTCGGGCCGACCGGGCACGCGATCTCGCTGTCGCTGATGACCCTGGCCCTGATCGCGGTGGCGATCTGGCTGCTGGCCCGGCCGCCGGTCTCCGCGATCGCCGCGGCCGACCTGCTGGCCGCCGGGCTCGCCATCGCCTTCATGCTGGCCCCGGCCGGGAGGTTCGGCTACCTGGCGCTGCCGGCGGTGCTGGTGATCTGGCCCCGGCTGGCGGCCCGCCGCTGGAGCAGCCGGCGCCCGGTGCCGCGCGGCCGGGTGCGGGAGGAACCGCAGCCGGTACTGCCGCGAGGCTGACGGGGCCCCGGCCGGTGGTGCCCCGAGACCGGCGAGAGCCCCGGCCCGCCCAGCCGTGAGGCCGGGGGGCGGGGGCTCTCGCCGTCGTCCCGACAGGTACTACCGGCCGCCGGCGGCCTTCAGGATGGAGGCGACGGCCGGGCCGGCCGCGTCCACGCCGTGGCCGCCGCCCTGCACCTCGGCGGCCACCGCGAGGTTGCCGCGGTAGGCGGTGAACCAGCTGTTGGTGACGTCGACGCCGGCGACCTCGGCGGACCCGGTCTTGGCGCCCGCGTTGTCGGTGATGCCGGCCATCACCTCCTTGGCGGTGCCGCCGGTGGCGGTGGCCGCCATCATCGCCTTCAGCTTGGCGTCCACGTCCGGGGAGAGCGGGCGGGCGGCCTTCTGCTGCGGCAGCTCGGCGACCAGGACCGGCTGCTTGAACTCGCCGCTCTGCACGGTGGCCGTGACCGAGGCGATGGCCAGCGGGTTCATCTGGACCTTGCCCTGGCCGATGTAGTTCATGGCCTGCTCGTCCTTGCTGCCCGGCGTCGCCGGCACCTTGCCGTCGGTGTTCGGCAGGCCGGTCTTCCACTCCAGGCCGATGCCGAACACGTCCTTGGCCGTGCCGGACAGCGTCTCGGGCTTGAGGCTGGCCAGGCCCTGATTGATGAAGGCGGTGTTGCAGGACATCATGAAGTCCTGCTGGAGCGTGTTGTTCGGGAAGGCGCCCGGGAACGAGTTCGGGATCGGGTGCGCGTTGCCGCTCTTCTCCGGGCAGGCCACCACGGTGTCCGGGTTGACCCCGTTCTCCAGCAGCGCCGCCGAGGTGACGATCTTCATCGTCGAGCCCGGCGCGAGCAGTCCGAGGAACGCCCGGTTCTGACCGCTGGCCGGCGAGTTGGCGAAGGCCAGCACCTGACCGGTGCTCGGCTCGATCGCGACGATGGAGCCGGGCTTGCCGGCCAGGTCGGTCATCGCCTTCTCGGCGGCGGCCTGGAGGGTGTTGTCGATGGTCAGCTTGAACGGCTTGCCGGGCTTCGGCTCGACGATGGTGAACAGCTTGTCCTGGGCACCCTTGCCGGCCGGGTCGGAGATCACCACCGCGCTGCCCGCGTCCTGGTCCCTGGCCGGGTCCGGCGGCAGCAGCTTGGTGGCGTTCTCCTGGAGGGTGGTCATCAGCGTCGGGGTGAGCGAGGCGCCCTGGACCGGCTTGCCGTTGCGGTCCACCACGGTGGACGGCGGGGCGAAGACCGGCTGGACGGCGATGGTCTCGTTGCCGGACAGGTGGGGGTGGATCACCGACGGCGTCCAGTGCACGGCCGGGGTGTCGTCGCTCATCTTCACGACGCCCAGGAAGCCCTGGTAGTCCCAGGCCCGGCTGGTGCCCGCGAACTCGGCGCGCGCCTTGTAGGACATCAGGGTGCCGGTGGGCCCGGGCGCGGCGGTGGCGGACGGCGTGTCGGTCGCCCCCGGGGTCGCGGAGGCCGCGGCGGACGGCTTGGCGGCCGGGGCGGGGGTGCCGGTGGCGGCGGAGAACACCTGCTGGGTGGTCGGGCCGAACGGGGTGAGGGTCAGCGCGCTCGGCTTGACCTGGTCGCGGAAGGCGGTCAGGGCGGCCGTGGCCGCGGCCGGGTCGTCGGTCAGCGAGGCCGCCTTGGCGATGTCGCCGGCCTGCCAGGCCGCCAGGAAGTCCTTCGTACCGGCGGCCGCCTGTTCGGCCGAGGGGGGTTCGGCGACCACGGTGCGCGGCTTCTTGCCTCCGGAGCCGCCGTCCGAGCCGTTCATCAGGCTGTACGCGCCGTAGCCGCCGCCCGCGAGGACGGCGATGGACACGCCGGTGATGATGCCGATCTTCGCGCCACTGCGCATGGTGCAGGTCCCCCAGGGGTCTCGCGGCCGGGCGCAACCGGCGGGGCCGGAAACGCGGTACCCCTCCACCCTAGGCAGCGCGGATCGGTGCGCCGGCGAATCGCCCGGCACTTGTGACGGATCTGGTACGTGTCGTGCACCGCATACGGACGATTCGCGGGAACCCGGTGCGCGCCGGACGGATCAGATCCAGGTGCTGAACCACATCCGGCGGCGCCAGTCCTCCAGGGGGATGGTCTGCCCGGTGAACAGCGGATAGAAGAAGAGGAAGTTCCAGACGATCAGCAGGACCAGCAGGCCCGCCGCCGCGGAGCCGATGATCCGGCGGTCCCGGGAGGCGCCGGGCGGCCCGATCAGGGCGCCGACCAGCATCGTCACCGCGAGCACCAGGAACGGGACGAAGACCACCGCGTAGAAGAGGAAGATCGTCCGCTGCTGGTAGGCGAACCAGGGCAGGTAGCCGGCGGCCAGGCCGCAGAGCACCGCGCCGGCCCGCCAGTCCCGCCGGGCCGCCCAGCGCCACAGGCAGTAGGCCAGCGCCGCGATGCCCGTCCACCACAGCAGCGGGGTGCCGATGCCCAGCACCTCGCGGGCGCAGTCGGCGGCGGTGCAGCCGGCCTGGCCGTACTTGGGGGACTCGTAGTAGAAGGACACCGGCCGGCCCAGCACCAGCCAGGACCACGGGTTGGACTGGTAGGTGTGCGGGTCGCTCAGGCCGACGTGGAAGTCGTAGACCGTCGAGTGGTAGTGCCACAGGGCGCGCAGCGCCTCGGGTATCCACGGGTAGTCGGTGGAACGGCCGACCGCCCAGTCCCGGCCCCAGCCGCCCTGGCCGGGGGCGGTGCTGCTGGCGAACCAGCCCCACCAGGAGGCGACGTAGACCACGGCCGAGACCACGACGACCGAGACGAAGGCCGGCACCACGTCCCGGGCGAGCACGGCCAGGAACGGGCGCGGGGCGCCGGCCAGCCGGCGGGCGCCGACGTCCCAGAGCACGGTCATCAGGCCGAAGGCCGCCGCGACGTACAGACCGCTCCACTTGGTGGCGCAGGTCAGGCCGACGCAGACGCCGGCCGCGATCCGGTACGGGCGCCAGCCCAGGTTCAGCCGCTGGGCGAGCCCCGGGTCCTCGACCCCGCCCAGTCGCGCGGCCAGCAGGGCCCTGGTGCGGTCGCGGTCCAGCAGCAGGAAGCCGAAGGCGGCGAGGGTCCAGAACATCACCACCAGGTCGAGCAGGGCGGCCCGGCTGAGCACCAGGTGCAGGCCGTCCACCGACAGCAGCAGGCCCGCCACGCAGCCCAGCAGGGTGGAGCGGAACATCCGGCGGGCGATCCGGGCCACCATCAGCACCGACAGGGTGCCGAGCAGGGCCACCGCGAACCGCCACCCGAAGGGGTTCATGCCGAACAGCTGCTCGCCCGCCCCGATGATCCACTTGCCCACCGGCGGGTGCACCACGTACGAGGGCGTCGCCCGGTACGGGACGGCCGCGCCCGGCGTCATGATCGTGGCGTTGGCGTCCTCCGGCCAGCTGATCTCGTAGCCGCCGTGCCAGAGCGCGTAGGCGTCCTTGGCGTAGTACGTCTCGTCGAAGATGATCGCGTGCGGCTGCCCGAGGCCGGTGAACCGCAGCAGGCCCGCGAAGACCGCCACCGCGACCGGGCCCAGCCAGCCGGCCCAGCGGCAGAGGAAGAACCACAGGCCCTGCGGCAGCGAGACGCCGACGCGCAGCAGCAGCGGCGACTGCGGCACGTCCCGGGGCGTCACCCGGGGGCCGTCCGGCATCGGCGGCACCAGGCGCTCGGTGAGCGTCCCCGTGGAGCGGGCGGTCCAGCCGTACCGGGCCAGGCGCTCGCGCCAGCCGGGCGGCCCGGCCTGCGGCGCGGGCCCGGCCTGGGGCGAGCGGGGGGACGGCAGGCCGACGCCGCCGTACGCGGAGTGGTCCGTACCAGTGGGCGTCTGGGCCGCCGTGTCGCCGTTCATCCGCCACATCGTAGGGGCGCTCTTCGCACGCGTGTCCGCTCCCTCGGAAGCTGACCGAATCGTCACCAAAAGCCCCGGGCGCCCGGCAGCTGCGAGGATGGGGACCGTGACAGGAGTACTCGTTCTCGCAGGCACCCCCATCGGCGACGTCTCGGACGCCCCGCCCCGACTGGTCAACGAACTGGCCACGGCGGACGTGATCGCGGCCGAGGACACCCGGCGGCTGCGCCGGCTCACCCAGGCCCTGGGGGTGACCCCGGCCGGGCGGGTGCTCTCCTACTTCGAGGGCAACGAGGTCGGCCGCACCCCCGAACTGGTCGAGGCACTGCTCGGCGGCGCCCGGGTGCTGCTGGTCACCGACGCCGGCATGCCCTCCGTCTCCGACCCCGGCTACCGGCTGGTCGCCGCCGCCGTCGCCGCCGACGTCAAGGTCACCGCGGTGCCCGGCCCCTCGGCGGTGCTCACCGCGCTCGCCCTGTCCGGCCTGCCGGTCGACCGCTTCACCTTCGAGGGCTTCCTGCCGCGCAAGAGCGGCGACCGCTCCCGGCAGCTCGCCACGATCGCCGCCGAGCCGCGCACCATGGTCTTCTTCGAGGCGCCGCACCGGATCGCGGAGGCGCTCACGGCGATGGCCGAGGCGTTCGGGCCCGAGCGGCCGGCCGCCGTCTGCCGCGAGCTCACCAAGACCTACGAGGAGGTCAAGCGCGGGCCGATCGGCGAGCTGGCGGCCTGGGCGGCCGAGGGCGTCAAGGGCGAGATCACCGTGGTGGTCGCCGGCGCCCCGCCGGCCGCGCCCCAGGAGCTGACCCCGGCCGAGCTGGCCCGGCTGGTGGCCCTGCGCGAGGAGGCCGGGGAGCGCCGCAAGGAGGCCATCGCGGCCGTCGCGGTCGAACTCTCGCTGCCCAAGCGGGAGGTCTTCGACGCGGTCGTGGCGGCGAAGAAGGAAGGCCTGGAGGGGGCCCCGGGAAAAGCGTGAACACCGGGGGTTGCGTTGCTCACGGGGAGTCGTACCGTGGAGAGAAGGCCCCGGTAAACGCCCGCTGAGCTGAAGTTTCGGTCGCGGTTCGCGGTCCTGGGGAGGCCCTTCGTATAGGGCTTCCCAACCCGCATCCAAGTCTTCACAAGTGGGGCGTCGACCGGGGCGGTCCGGGCATTTCCTGAAAGGGAAAGACCCAGCCGGACGAGCGTCCGGCGGGCGCTGGGAGACGGCTATGAGCGAGCGCAGCGAGCGACCCGACAAGAGGTGCGCGTTCCGCGAAGCGGCCGACGAGCGAAGCGAGGTGGGCGCATGAGCGAGATCGTCGGTAGCCCCCGCGGTGGCAATTCGCTGAGCACGGCCGGCCTGGCCGGTCGGCCGCACACTCCCGTCGAGACCGTACGGGAGGCCTACTCCTTCGCGTGCCTGCGCTGCGGGTACGGCTGGGAGCAGGCGTACGACATCGAGCACCACGTGGCCAAGGACGGGCACGTCGTGTTCGAGTACCACGCCAACGGCGTCCGGGTGCCGTCCCCGCTGCTCAAGCCGACCTGCCCGGGGTGCGGTGGTCACACCGTGCGGATCATGCGCGAGGGCCGGGTCGCCACCGCCGACCAGCCCTGGCACCACGCCCCCGGCTACCCGGCGCACGCCGAGCCGGCCGGGACGCCCCCGGTGGCCGAGCCCGACCGGCCGCGCGGACGCTGGGCCCGGTTCTGGTCGCGGTTGCTGGGCTGACACCGGGGCGACGAGGAGGGACCGCCCCCGACCGGGAGAGAACTCGGTCGAGGGCGGTCCGCACGCCCGACTAAGCTTTCCGACCATGGCGGCCACTGCAGACCACAGCACCACCGGGGCGAGCGCCCCGGCGTACTACGTTTCCACCCCGATCTACTACGTCAACGATCGCCCGCACCTGGGCCACGCGTACACCACCGTGGCGGGCGACGTCCTCACCCGCTGGCACCGCCAGCGCGGCGAGAAGGTCTGGTACCTGACCGGTACCGACGAGCACGGCCAGAAGATCATGCGGACCGCCGAGGCGAACGGCGTCACCCCGCAGGAGTGGTGCGACAAGCTGGTCGAGGAGGCCTGGAAGCCGCTCTGGGAGCACCTGGAGATCGCCAACGACGACTTCATCCGCACCACCGAGGAGCGGCACACCGCCCGGGTGCAGGAGTTCGTCCAGGACCTGTACGACAAGGGCGAGATCTACAAGGGCGGCTACTCCGGCCCGTACTGCGTCGGCTGCGAGGAGTTCAAGCTCCCCTCCGAACTGCTCGACGGCGCGACCGCCGACGAGAAGCTCTGCTCCGTGCACAAGCGGCCCGTCGAGTGGCTGGAGGAGGAGAACTACTTCTTCCGCCTCTCCGCCTACGGCCCGCAGCTGCTGGAGTTCTACGCGGCGAACCCGGACTTCATCCAGCCCGCCTCGGCCCGCAACGAGGTGCTGCGCTTCGTCGAGCAGGACCTCAAGGACCTCTCGATCTCCCGCTCCACCTTCGACTGGGGCGTCCCGCTGCCCTGGGACGAGAAGCACGTCCTCTACGTGTGGGTGGACGCGCTGCAGAACTACATCACCGCGGCCGGCTACGGCAGCGACCCGGAGCGCTTCGCCGAGCTGTGGCCCGCCTCGGTCCACCTGGTCGGCAAGGACATCCTCCGCTTCCACGCCGTCATCTGGCCCGCCATGCTGATGGCCGCCGGGCTGCCGCTGCCCAAGCGGGTCGTCGCCAACGGCTGGCTGATGGTCGGCGGCGAGAAGATGTCCAAGTCCAACCTGACCGGCATCGCGCCCACCGACCTGACCTCGCACTTCGGCGTGGACGCGTACCGCTACTACTTCCTGCGGGCGATCCCGTTCGGCACCGACGGCTCGTTCTCGTGGGAGGACTTCACCGCCCGGTACACCTCCGAGCTCGCCAACGACTTCGGCAACCTGGCCTCCCGGGTCGCCGCGATGGTCGGCAAGTACTTCGGCGGGGTGCTGCCCGCCGCCGTTTCGGCCGGCGAGGCCGAGCAGGCCGTCGCGGACGGGCTGACCAGGGCCGTCGAGACGGCCGACCGGAAGATCGGCGAGGAGCTGGACTTCGCGGGCGGCATCGCGGCGATCTTCGAGTTCGTCAAGCAGGTCAACGGCTACCTCACCGAGCAGGAGCCCTGGAAGGTCGCCAAGGACGAGTCGGCCGAGGGACAGGCCCGCCTGGCCACCATCCTCTACACCGCCGCCGAGGCGCTGCGCGCCACCGCCGTGCTGCTCAACCCGGTGATGCCGTCCACCGCCGAGAAGCTGTGGACCTCGCTGGGCGCCGAGGCCGCCGGACTGGGCGCGCTGTCCGCGCAGACCGTCGCCACCGTGGCCGACTGGGGCCGGCTGCCCGCCGGTGCCACCGTCACCAAGGGCGAGATCCTGTTCCCGCGCCTCGAAGAGAAGCCGACCGCCTGACATGGCCGCCAAGGACGACGCCCGGTCGACCCCGCCGCCGCTGCCGGAACCCCTGGCAGTGGCGGTGGCCGACTCGCACACCCACCTCGACATGCAGTCCGGCACCCCGGCCGAGGGCCTGGCGAAGGCCGCCTCGGTCGGGGTCACCACGGTGGTCCAGGTGGGCTGCGACGTGCCCGGCTCGCGCTGGGCCGCCGAACTGGCGGCCCAGTACGAGCAGGTGCACGCGGCCGTCGCCCTGCACCCGAACGAGGCGCCGCGGATCTTCCTCGGCGACGCGGACGGGTGGTCCGGGCAGCAGCGGAAGGCCGGCGGCGCCGCCGCGCTGGACGAGGCGCTCGCCGAGATCGACCGGCTCGCCGCCCTGCCGCAGGTGGTGGCGGTCGGCGAGACCGGCCTGGACTACTTCCGCACCGGTCCGGAGGGCGTGGAGATCCAGAAGGAGTCGTTCCGCCGCCACATCGAGACGGCCAAGCGGCACGGCAAGGCCCTGGTCATCCACGACCGGGACGCCCACGAGGACGTCATCGCCCTCCTGCTGGAGGAGGGCGCCCCGGAGCGGACGGTCTTCCACTGCTACTCCGGCGACGCGGAGATGGCCAAGACCTGCGCCGAGCACGGCTGGTACCTCTCCTTCGCCGGCCCGGTCACCTTCAAGGCCAACCAGCCGCTGCGCGACGCCCTGCTCGCCACCCCGCTGGACCGGATCCTGGTCGAGACCGACGCCCCGTTCCTCACCCCGCACCCCTACCGCGGCCGCCCGAACGCCCCGTACCTCATCCCGGTCACGGTGCGCTCGATGGCCGCCACCCTGGGGCTGCACGAGGACGAGCTGTCCACGGCCGTCGCGGCCAACACGGCGCGGGCCTTCGGGTACTGAGCCCGTGGCCGGGGGCCCGTCCGGATCGGCGCGTCCGGACGGCGGCCCCCGCGCCCGTATCCTTGGCGCGTGAGCACCACCGACCCCACCCCTGACAGCCGCCCCCAGCCTCCGGCCGGGGGGACCCCCCTGCTGGGCAGCGCCGACATCCGGGAGCTGGCGGCCGCGTTCGGCGTGAAGCCGACCAAGCAGCGCGGGCAGAACTTCGTCATCGACGGCAACACCGTGCGGCGGATCGTCCGGGCCGCCGAGGTGACGGAGCAGGACGCGGTGGTGGAGGTCGGGCCCGGGCTCGGCTCGCTCACCCTGGCGCTGCTGGAGGTGGCGCGGCACGTGACCGCGGTCGAGATCGACCCGGTGCTGGCGCAGCACCTGCCGGACACCGTCGCGGCCCGGATGCCCGGCAAGGCGGACTCCTTCGACCTGGTGTTCAGCGACGCCATGGAGGTCACCGAGCTGCCCGGGCCCGCGCCCACCGCGCTGGTCGCCAACCTCCCGTACAACGTCGCCGTGCCGGTCCTGCTGCACATGCTGGCCACCTTCCCCAGCATCGAGCGGACCCTGGTGATGGTGCAGAGCGAGGTCGCCGACCGGCTCGCCGCCAAGCCGGGCAACAAGGTGTACGGCGTCCCGTCGGTCAAGGCCAACTGGTACGCCGACGTGAAGCGGGCCGGCGCCATCGGGCGGAACGTGTTCTGGCCCGCCCCCAACGTCGACTCCGGGCTGGTCTCGCTGATCCGCCGCGAGCCGCCGAAGACCACTGCCAGCCGCCAGGAGGTGTTCGCGGTGGTCGACGCCGCGTTCGCCCAGCGGCGCAAGACCCTGCGCGCCGCGCTGGCCGGCTGGGCGGGCTCCGCCGCAGGGGCCGAGCAGGCGCTCGCGGCCGCCGGCATCGACCACAGGCTGCGCGGCGAGATGCTCACGGTGGAGCAGTTCGCCGCGATCGCCGAGCACAAGCCCGCCGAGGACAAGCCCGCCGAGGACAAGCCCGCCGAGCACAAGCCCGCCGAGGACGCCACGTGATCACCGTACGGGTGCCGGCCAAGGTCAACGTCCAGCTGGGAGTCGGCGGGCTGCGCCCCGACGGCTTCCACGACCTGGCCAACGTCTTCTTCGCGGTCGCCCTCGGGGACGAGGTCACCGCCACCCACGGCGAGGGCGTGACGCTCGGCTGCTCCGGCCCCGACGCCGCCGCCGTCCCACTGGACGACAGCAACCTCGCCGCCCGCGCCGCCCGGCTGCTCGCCGCCCACCACGGCATCGCCGACCCGGGCGTGCACCTGCACATCGCCAAGGCCATCCCGGTGGCCGGCGGCATGGCCGGCGGCAGCGCCGACGGCGCGGCGGCACTGGTCGCCTGCGACGCGCTCTGGCAGCTGGACACCCCGCTGCCGGTGCTGCTGGAGCTGGCCGCCGAACTCGGCTCCGACGTGCCGTTCGCC
This sequence comes from Kitasatospora sp. NPDC005856, assembly GCF_040629945.1. Taxonomy (NCBI): domain Bacteria; kingdom Bacillati; phylum Actinomycetota; class Actinomycetes; order Kitasatosporales; family Streptomycetaceae; genus Kitasatospora; species Kitasatospora sp. NPDC005856. The sequence continues at coordinate 26,017 of NZ_JBEXWT010000056.1, forward strand.
CTGCTCGGCGGCGTCGCGCTGGGCCGCGGCCGCGGCGAGATCCTGGAGCCGCTGGCCGCCGAGGGCACCTTCCACTGGGTCTTCGCGGTCGCCGAGGGCGGCCTGTCCACCCCCTCGGTCTTCCGCGAGTGCGACCGCCTGCGCGAGGAGGCCGGCACCGGCTCCGGCGCCACCGACGTCCCCACCCCGGACGCCGACCCGGCGCTGCTCGCCGCCCTCGCCGAGGGCGACGCCGTCGCCCTGGCCGCCGCGCTCGCCAACGACCTCCAGCCCGCCGCGCTCTCCCTGCGCCCCGCACTCGCCGCCACCCTGCGCGCCGGCACCGAGGCGGGCGCGCTCGGGGCCCTGGTCTCCGGCTCCGGGCCCACCTGCGCCTTCCTGGTCAAGGACGCCGAGGCCGCCGCCGCGGTGGCCGAGGCGCTGCGGGCCTCCGGCACCTGCCGGACCGCCCACGCCACCCACGGGCCGGTGCCGGGGGCGGCCGTGGTGGGCTGACGCGGTGAACGTGCTCCGGCGGGCCCATTAGGCTGGGGAGATCGGGGTGTCCCGAGAGGGGCACCCGGCCGTCGAGCGGCGGGCCGCCCCGCGACCGCCGAACCCAGGAGCGCAGCACACGTGGCCGTCAACCTCGCCACCATCGAGTCCGTCACGAAGGTCTACGGCACCCGCGCCCTGCTGGACGCCGTCAGCCTGGGCGTCAGCGAGGGCGACCGGATCGGCGTCGTCGGCCGCAACGGCGACGGCAAGACCACCCTGATCCGGATGCTCGCCAAGCTGGAGGAGCCCGACGGCGGCCGGATCACCCACTCCGGCGGGCTCCAGATGGCCGTCCTCACCCAGCACGACTCGCTCGACCCGAACGCCACCATCCGGCACGAGGTGATCGCCGACCGGGCCGACCACGAGTGGCTCGGCGACGCCCGCATCCGCGACATCATCGAGGGCCTCTTCGGCGGCCTCGACCTGCCCGGCTTCGCCGACGGCCTGGACACCGTCATCGGCCCGCTCTCCGGCGGCGAGCGCCGCCGGATCGCGCTCGCCAAGCTGCTGCTCGGCTCGCCCGACCTCGTCGTCCTCGACGAGCCCACCAACCACCTCGACGTCGAGGGCATCAACTGGCTCGCCGAGCACCTCCAGAAGCGCCGCTCCGCGCTCGTCTGCGTCACCCACGACCGCTGGTTCCTCGACCAGGTCTGCACCCGGATGTGGGACGTCCAGCACGGCGAGGTGCACGAGTACGAGGGCGGCTACTCCGACTACGTCTTCTCCCGCGCCGAGCGCTCCCGGATCGAGGCCGTCGAGGAGCAGAAGCGCCAGAACATGGCCCGCAAGGAGCTGGCCTGGCTGCGCCGCGGCGCCCCCGCCCGCACCTCCAAGCCGCGCTACCGGATCGAGGCCGCCAACGCCCTGATCGCGGACGTGCCGGAGCCGCGCGACAAGTCCGAGCTGATGAAGTTCGCCAACGCGCGGCTCGGGAAGACGGTCTTCGACCTGGAGGGCGTGACCGTCAAGGCCGGCCCCAAGCTGCTGCTGGAGAACCTCACCTGGCAGCTCGGCCCCGGCGACCGGATCGGCCTGCTGGGCGTCAACGGTGCCGGCAAGACCTCGCTGCTGCGCGCGCTGCGCGACGCGTACGCGAGCGAGGGCGACGTGCAGCCCGCGTCGGGCGTCATCAAGGTCGGCAAGACCGTGCGGCTGGCCTACCTGTCGCAGGAGGTCGCCGAGCTGGACCCGGAGACCCGGGTGCTCCAGGCCATCGAACAGGTCCGCTCGAGGGTCGACCTCGGCAAGGGCCGGGAGATGAGCGCCGGCCAGCTGTGCGAGCAGTTCGGCTTCGGCAAGGACAAGCAGTGGACGCCGGTCGGCGACCTGTCCGGCGGCGAGCGGCGCCGGCTCCAGCTGCTGCGGCTCCTGATGGACGAGCCCAACGTGCTGTTCCTGGACGAGCCCACCAACGACCTCGACATCGAGACGCTCAACCAGCTGGAGGACCTGCTCGACGGCTGGCCCGGCTCGATGATCGTCATCAGCCACGACCGCTTCTTCATCGAGCGCACCACGGACACCGTCCACGCGCTGCTCGGCGACAAGAAGATGCGGATGCTGCCGAACGGCGTGGACGAGTACCTGGAGCGCCGGGCCCGGATGGCCGCCGAGGCTTCCGCCGCCGCTCCGGCCGGTTCGGCCGGTTCGGGGGCCGCGGACGCGTCCGGCGGCGCGGCCGGTGCCCCCGCGCTGTCCGGCGGGGACCTGCGGGCGGCGAAGAAGGAGATGCAGAAGCTGGAGCGGCAGATCGCCAAGCTGGACGAGAAGGAGTCCAAGCTGCACGCCCAACTCGCCGAGCACGCCGCCGACTTCTCCAAGGTCGCGGAGCTGGACGCGCAGCTGCGCGGCGTCCGGGAGGAGAAGGAGGAGCTGGAGATGAGCTGGCTGGAGCTGGCCGAGCAGGTCTGAGCGGGTCTGTCAGGTCTGAGCAGGTCCGGGCGAGGTTGCCCGTCGGGGTTGCCCGGGCCGGGTCGCTCGTCGGAGTTGCCCGGGCCGGGTCGCTCGTCGGAGTTGCCCGCGCCGGGTCATCCGTCCGGACGGCCGCGGAGGAGCGTTTCGAGCTCCTCCGCCGCGCGGCCGAGCGCACTGCGCGTCGGGTCGTGCGGGGCGGTCGGACGGGCCGCCGGGGTCGTCGGCGGGCGGTGCGCCCGGGCGGCGGCGGACAGCTCGTCCAGCGCGTGCCGCACCCGTCCCACCTCGGCAGGGTCCGGCACCCGCCCGCCGTACCGGATCTGCGCCGCGAAGGCCGCCACCGCGCCGCCCAGCCGCTCCAGCGCCGCCGTCGCCGGCAGCCACTGCTCGGCCAGCCGGCCGGCGGGCGGCGGCTCCGTCAGGCCCTGCCGGACCTCCCGGCGGGCGTCCGCCAGCGACCGGTAGGCCGTACGGCGCAGCCACACCTGGGCGTTGCCGTCCCGTGCGGCGGAGTCCTCGCGGGCGCCGCCCCCGCCGGTGACGGCCTTCGCGGCGTCTGCCCTCTCGGCAACGGCCTTCGCGGCGTCTGCCCTCTCGGCGACGGCGTCCTCGACGACGGCGTCGAGGTAGGCCCGCAGCGCCGTCGTCGCCTCGACCAGCCTGGGCTCGATCCGGTGACGCGGGCGCTCCGGCCACAGCAGGTAGCCGAAGAGCAGGACGATCGCGCTGGCCAGCACGGTGTCCAGGACCCGGGGCCAGAACTCGGCGGCGCCGCTCTGCCCGCCGAGCTGGAGCAGGACCAGCGCCATCGGCGTCATCACCACGGTGTTCAGCCCGTAGTGCGCCGCCGTCGCGTACGGGAGCAGGGCCACGCAGCCGGCGGCCATCGCGGTCAGCGCCCACTCGCCGGTGGCGGCCATGAGCAGCGCCGCGGTCACGGCCACCCCGAGCACCGTGCCGACCGAGCGGCTCACCGCACGCAGGAACACCGAGCCGAGGTCCGGCTTGAGCACGAAGGCGATCGTCATCGGCACCCAGTAGCTCTTGCTGAGCGGGTAGTTGGCGGTCACCGCCGAGCCGACCGCGATGCACAGCGCGACCCGCAGCCCGTACCGGACCGACCCCCGGGACAGCAGTCGCGCCCGCAGCCGCCAGGGGTCCGGAGGCGGTGCGGGGGCGGTGCCGAGCCGGGTGTCGCGGCCGGCCACGGTGTCGGCGGCGGCGCGCAGGGCCACGTCCAGGGCCTGCCGCGAGGGGGTGTCGGGCCGCCAGTCGGGGACGGCGACCTCGCCGCCGCCCCGCCGCACGGCGGCCGCCAGCCGGTTCGGCACCTCGGCCACCTCCGGCGGGACCGGACGGCGGGCCCACACCAGACCGGTCGCCGCCTCGGTGGCGGCGAGGGCGGCCTCGTACATCCGACCGCGGCGGTCCGGTGCGCTCCGCCCGTCCCGCGAGCTCCGCCGGTTCGTCCCGAGCAGGTCCTGGAGCTGGTTCAGACGGGCCGTCAGCACCTGGCGCGAGGCCCCCGCCCGCGGGCCGCCCAGGTCCGCCAGGGTGCGGCCGAGCGCTTCGTACGCGGCGGCCAGCGCCCGGTTGCGGGGATCCGCGGCGGGCCGGTTCGGCGCCCCCGCCGGCAGCCCGAGCAGCACCACGAACGCCGCCCCGACCAGCAGCATCGGCGCCGCCGCCCACCACGGCCGCGGCAGGGGCATCCCGCTGCCCAGCGCGGCCGACACCAGCAGCAGCATCCCGGCCGCCGAACCGCGCGGACCCGTCGCGCTCAACGCGCCGGAGGCGAAGGCGGTCAGCGTCAGCGCGAACCCCAGGACGAGGCCGTCCACGTCGGCGTGCTGAAGCGCGGTGCCGATCAGCATCCCGACCGCCGAGGCGAGGACCGCCGTCCCGATCCGGGCGGCCCGCAGCCTGCCCGGTTCGACCCGGTCGTTCATCGTCGCGTGCATCGCCCCGAGCCCGGCGAACACCCCCAGATCCAGCCGGCCCGCCAGCAGCCCCACCGTCAACGGCACCGCCATGCCCACCGCCGCCCGCACCATCAGCGCCACCGGCACCGGCGGCCGCGCGGGCCGCGCGGCACGGGCCCACCAGGGCGAAGGAGAGACGTCGGAAGAGCTCACGCGGTCACGTCCGTTCTGCGGCCTCGGGTCGCTGCTGTGCGACATTGCGCGGCAGATGGGGCGTACCGGGCCAGTCTACCCAGGGCCACCGTGGCGGCCCGTACGTGTCAAGTTCGTACCGATCGCGTACGGGCGGGCCAAGGTCCCTGCCGGGCCGACAGGGGTGGTGGCTACGATGACGGAGGTGGAAACCGTCCACAGGGCGGTCGGCACGCCGACCAGGACGGTACGAACCAGAAGTTGACGGTGTGTTGCGGCACGCGGCCGCCCGGGAAACCCGGGCACGGCCGGCCGTACGGGGGAGAGGTGAACTGCTGTGGCAGGCAATGGTGCAACTAGTTCGGGGACGCCGGCTCCTTCGGTGAGTCCGTCGCCCAGTCCTTCGCCGACGCCCTCGGCGAGTCCCACGCCGAGTCCGTCGGCGAATCCTTCGCCCAGCCCATCGGCGAGCCCGGCCCCGAGCCCTTCGGCGAGCCCGGCACCCAGTCCGTCGTCCAGCCCCGCGCCCAGCCCGTCGGGTACCGACCCGAACGGTCAGGCGCCTGCGAACGAGCCGGCTCCGTACGTGCTGGAGCAGAAGCTCCCCTGGCCGCTGGGCGGGATCGACCTCGCCCCCATCGTCAGCACCATGCAGACGAACGGCAGCGCGAGCGACCTGGTGGCGGCGTTCGGCAAGCAGAACGTCGAGATCGAGCTGCAGACCCTGAAGACGTTCGCGGGGAAGGTCGAGGCGCTTCTCGCCGCGATGGAGGGCTCGGCGGCCGCGCCGTACAAGCTCCAGGAGCAGAAGGTCACCCAGGGCAGCTTCGTCAACGGCGCGGACGCCGGGAGGTTCCCGGAGGCGGTGGCTCTGAACTCCGCCTACGGCAAGGTGCACGAGCAACTCGTCAAGCTCCACAAGGACTTCGTGGCCCAGATCGAGGCGATGACGACGGCGGTCGCGAAGACGGCCAGCTCGTACGACAGCAATGAGAACCAGGCGGCGGCCGCCCAGAACGCGGTGGCGAGCTCGTACGGGGCCAACGAGAACCGGACGCCGCCGGCGGGATCGAGCGGGACGGCACCGAAGTCCAAGGACTTGAACCTCTGACCGGGGTGCCGGGAGAGACCTACGGGGAGACGGGGAGCGAATCATGGCAGGAACGACAGACTTCGACAGCATCGACCATGCAGTGCTCAAGGGAATGGTCGACGGCGCGAAGCCGACAGAGGTGCTGAAGCGTGCGGCGCAGCTCCAGGACGCCGGCCGCGTCCTGTCGGAGCTCAGCAAGGCTCTTCAGGCACACCTGGGCCAGGTCCACTGGGAAGGGCCGGCGGCCGAGAACTTCAAGACCTGGGTCGGCAACCTCTACAAGTCAGCGGCGATCATCTCTCAGCACTCCACGACCGCGGGCAACGCGATGACGCAGGCCGGCGAGGCGCTCAGCACGGCCAGGGCCGCCGTGCCTCCGGTCCCTCAGACGGAGGTCGACGCGGTCGCCCGGCACAACTCGCAGACGGTGTACATCCCACCGGCCGCGGCGCAGAACATCGTCGGTCAGTCGGTCGACTCGTACATGGCTTCCGTCGACAAGAAGTGGGTGACCGCGGACGCGGCCAACCAGGCCAAGGCGAAGATCGAGAAGGAACGGCAGGAAGCCATTCTCCAGATGGAGAAGCTGGCGCAGGCGTACAGCGCGGCGACGACGACGCTGAACGGACTCGACGACAACGTCTCCCTGCCGGGGACGCCGGGGAACGGGAAGGACCAGAACGACTCCAGCGCGGCGTCCAACGGGAGCGGCGGAGGCACCGGCGGTGGTGGTGGCACCGTTCGCAGCCCTCGTCTGAGCGGCGGTAGCGGCGGTGGTTCCAGCCCGTCCGGTGGCGGCTACGGCGGCGGCACGGTCCTGCCCCGCGACCCGGGCTCGGGCGGTTCCGGCCCGTCCAACCCGGGCAACACGACGCCCCCGCCGCACGGTGGCGGCGGCCAGCTGCCGCCCGCGCCGCAGGACCCGGGGACCTCGATCCCGCCGTCCTACCCGTCGGAGCCGGTCAACCGGCCGGGCACCGACCTCAACAGCCTGCCCCCCGCGCCGACCCTGCCCACCCAGACCGGCCCGTACGGCCCCGGCGGTGGCCAGCTGCCCACGGACGGACCGACCACCCTCCCCGGCTATCCGAACGGGCCGGGTGGCCCGAGCGGCGGTCCCGGCACCCCCACGGGCGGCCCGGTCACGGGCTTCCCCTCGGGACCGGGCGGCGGATCGTTCCCGACCAAGGGCGGCGGCCAGATCCAGCCGCGCACGAGCACGTTCGGCGGCGGCCCGGCGCTAGGGAAGGGCGGCACTCCGGGGCTGCCCAGCGGGACGGTCTTCGGCGCCCGCGAGGCGGGGCCGGGCGGCGGCCGGGTCGGTGGGCCCGGCGGCGCGGGCGGCATGCACCCCGGCATGGGCGGCGCTCACGGTGGTGCGGTCGGGGCCGGCGGCGGTTCGCGGGGCCGGGGCCTGTCCTCGACCACCGGCGGGACGGTCGGAGGGCGCAAGGGGCCGGCCACGGGCGGGGAGTTCACTCCCGGTGGCACCGGTCTGCGCAACCGCGCGGCAAGTGCGGGCGAGGGCGGCGCCCAGTCCCGGCAGAACGGCATGATGGCCCCCGGAGCGGCGGGCCACGGCGGCCGGAACGAGCGCGACCGCCGCAAGCGGGCCGACTACCTGCACGAGGACGAGGAAACCTGGACGAGTGGTACGCCGCACAGCAATCCGGACGTGATTGAGTAGACGGCAACGACTGCCCGGCCACTGGGCCTCCCCAGTGGCCGGGCAGGCTTGTTCGGGGCACGCTTCCCGGTCGACGGAGAGATTGACGAGGAGTTGTGATGGGGCGGACTGACGCGCGAGCGCGTTGGCGGGCTGCTGCTGCGGCACTTCTGGCGACGGGAATCGTGGCCGGCCCGGTCGCAGCACCTGCGGTTGCGGACGATACGGTCCGCGCGCGGCAGTGGCACCTGGATGCGATGCATGCTCCAGAGATGTGGAAGGTCTCCACGGGGCAGGGGATCACCGTTGCCGTGGTCGACGGAGGGTTCAGGCTGGACCACCCTGACCTCGTGGGGCAGTTCCTGCCGGGAAAGGACTTCAGCGGCATTCCCGGGGGAGTGGGATCGTTCAAGAACGGCCACGGCACGGAGATGTCCAGTTTGATCGCCGGCACGGGGAAGGGCGTGGGGGGAACCGGCGCCTACGGTTTGGCGCCAGGTGTCAAGATCTTGCCACTCAAGATCAACAATGGGACTGCCGGGTCCGTGGTCTCCGCCGATTTCCTGGATCAGATCGGGCAGGCCGTCAACTACGCGGTCGACCAAGGGGCAAAGGTCGTCAACATCTCGCAAGGGATTGCGGCCGTGACGGCTTCGCCGGACGATGTGGCCAAGCTCGACAGGGTCCTTGCCAGTGCGCGATCCAAGGGCGTCCTTGTGGTGTCCAGCGTTGGGAACGAGGCGAAGGCCGGAAACCTGGTGTCATATCCCGGCGGGTTGCCCAACGTCGTGGGTGTGGGGGCCATTGACCGTCAGGGAACCGTTACGGACGAGTCGGAAACCGGGCCTCATGTCGCACTGGTCGCGCCGGGAGCGGAAATCCTCGCGGCATGCACCTCGGAGACTGAGTACTGCAAGAGTCACGGGACCTCCGACGCAGCAGCTCTGGTTTCCGCTTCGGCGGCACTGATCTGGTCGGTCCACAAGGACTGGACGGCGAATCAGGTTCTGCGGGTGCTCATCAATACGGCGAGCAGGCCGAACGGGGGAACGGTTCGCACGGATGACGCCGGCTGGGGCGCGGTGCGGCCGCGTATCGCGTTGACGGATCCGGGGGATCCGGGCCCGGCGAACGTGTCGCCGCTTCCGGCTGATGCGGCCACGCCGTCGGCGGCTCCGTCGTCTTCGGGCAGTCCGTCGGCTGCCGCGTCGGTGGTGCCGGTTCCGGTCGAGTCCCCGACCGAGGTGGCTGCTGGTGCGCAGCCGAAGGCGGAGAAGTCGGCCGGTTCGGGCAGCACGGTGCCGATCGTGGCCGGTGTGGTGGCCGGGTTGGTGTTGGTGGCGGGTGTGGTGTTCGCGGTGGTGCGGCGTCGGAGGAAGCCGGGCGCGCGGCCCGAGGTGACGCAGGTGCCGCCGCAGCAGCAGCCGATGGGGGCGGTGCCGCCGCCTCCGCCGTCGTACCAGCCGCCGGTGCCGCCGGAGGACAATCCGTACGCGAGGTAGTCGCGGGCGCGAGCCGGTGACATGCACGAGGGCGTCAGGGGAACCTGGCGCCCTCGTGCATGTCGGGGGCGCGGGGCGGGGGTTGTGCGCCGGGCTCACCCGGGTGGCGGCTGGTGGGGTGGGGCGGGGGTGGTGAGGGTGGTGGTATGGATGCGGAGGGTGCGGGGCGGGTCGGGCAGGTGCGGCGGGCGGCGGCTGCGGCGCTGATCGGGACGGCGATCGAGTTCTACGACTTCTTCATTTACGGGACGGCCGCCGCGTTGGTGTTCGGGCCGGTGTTCTTTCCCGGGCTGGGCGCGGTGGGGGCGTTGTTGGCGGCGTTCTCGGTGTACGCGGTGGCGTTCCTGGCCCGGCCGGTGGGGGCGGTGGTGTTCGGGCACTTCGGGGACCGGGTGGGGCGGCGGGCGACGCTGGTGGTGTCGCTGCTGTTGATGGGGCTGGCGACGGCGGGGGTGGGGCTGCTGCCGGGGTTCGGGGCGTGGGGGTGGTGGGCGCCGGCGGTGCTGGTGGTGCTGCGGGTGTGTCAGGGCGTCGGGTTGGGCGGGGAGTGGGGCGGGGCGGCGCTGCTGATCGCGGAGAACGCGCCGGCGGGGCGGCGGGGGAGGTACGGGGGCTTCCTGCAGCTGGGGCCGACGATCGGGTTCGTGCTGGCGAACGGGGTGTTCCTGGCGCTGCAACTCGGCCTGGACGACGGGGCGTTCCTTGCGTGGGGCTGGCGGGTGCCGTTCCTGGCCTCGTTCGTCATGGTCGCGGTGGGGCTGTTCGTCCGGCTGCGGGTCGAGGAGTCGCCGCTGTTCCGGACGGAGGTGCGGCGGGAGCGGCTGCCGGTGCTGGAGGTGCTGCGCGGGCACTGGCGCCCGGTGCTGGCGGGAAGCGGCGCGATCACCGTGGGGTACGCGCTGTTCTACCTGACCACGACGTACGCGCTGGCGTACGCGACCACCGGGCTCGGGGTGGCGAGCACGCTGGTGCTGTCGATGCTGCTGGTCGGCGCGGCGGGGATGGCCGCGACGGTGTGGCTGAGCGCCTCGCGCAGTGACCGGTGGGGGCGGCGGCGGACGCTGGGGTGGGCGACGGGCCTGGCCGCGGGCTGGTCGCTGGTGCTGTTCCCGCTGCTGGAGACGGTGAGCCGACCGCTGATGTTCGTGGCGCTGGCGGGGGCGATGGTGGTGCTGGGTGGCATGTTCGGGCCGCTGGCGGCGTTCCTGCCGGAGCTGTTCCCGACCCGGGTCCGCTACACGGGTGCGGCGCTGACGTACAACCTGGGCGGGGTGGTCGGCGGGGCGACGACGCCGCTGGTGGCCACCCGGCTGACCGGGGCGTACGGGACGGCGCAGCCGGTGGGCTGGTACCTGGCGGTGCTGGGTGTGCTGGCCCTGGGGTGCCTGCGGATGCTGCCGGAGAACACCGGCGCGGAGCTTGCGGCGGTGGACGGCTCGGTGGACGCGTCGGGGGACGGGCCGGGGGAGGGGCCGACGGACGGCGAACGCCGCCGGGCGCCCCGGTGGGGGACGGACCCGGCGGCGTAGCGGGGCGCGGGGCGCGGTGGCGGGGGCTCAGCCGGCCAGGGCGGCGCGGCCGGCCAGCACGACGGCGGTGTGCCGGGCGACGCGCTCGCCGAGGTGCTCGGCGGTGGCGATGTCGGCCTTGTGGACGCCTTCCGGGCCGGCGTCGACCGGGGAGGAGGCGGCGGCGCCGTTGAAGAAGCCGAGTCGGTTGATGTCGTTCTCGGAGTCGGTGGCGGCGCTCCAGCCGGGCTTGAGGCCGAGGTTGACCCAGTTCATGCCGTGCTGGGCGGCGAGGGTCTGGAAGAAGCCGAGGGTGCCGGCCTTGTCGCCGCTCTTGGAGCCGGAGTTGGTGAAGCCGGCCGCGACCTTGTCCTTCCAGGCGTCGGCGTACCAGCGCTTGCTGGTGGCCTCGGCGAAGGTGTGGAAGGCGCCGGAGGCGGTGCCCATGTAGGTGGGGGAGCCGAAGACGATCGCGTCGGCGGTGTCCAGCCGGGCCCACTGCTCCTCGGTGATGGTGTCGACGGCGATCGTGACGACGTCGGCGCCGGCGGCGGCGGCGCCGCGGGCGACGGCCTCGGCGATCACGGCGGTGTGGCCGTAGCCGGAGTGGTAGGCGAGGGCGACGGTGGGACGGACGGCGGTCATGCGGACACTCCAGGGGAACGGGAAGGGGACGGGGAACGGGAAGGGGACGGGGAAGGAGGAGGGGGAGCGGAAGCGCGCAGCGCGGTGGAATGCGGCCCGGCCTCGACAGTCTCCAATATAGACCAGGTCTCCATTGGATACCAAGGGTGGATTGGAGACCGTGGGGACTACCCTTGACGCATGACGACGGAGGAAGCGGCCGGGCGGGGCGCGGGAGAAGAGCGGCACGGGCAGGCGTACGACGTGTTCGGCCGGCTCTGTCCGAGCCGCGGGGTGTTCGCCGAGTTGGCCGACAAGTGGTCGATGCTGATCCTGGTGAGCCTCCGCCTCTCCGGGGCGCAGCGCTTCTCCGAGCTCCAGCGCGGGATCGGTGGGGTCAGTCGCAAGATGCTCACCCAGTCCCTGCGCAACCTGGAGCGCAGTGGACTGGTGCTCCGTACGGTCTTTCCGGAGACGCCGCCGCGGGTGGTCTACGACCTGCTGCCGCTCGGCCGCGAGCTGGCCGAGCTGCTCGAGCCGGTCGGCGAGTGGACGGAGCGCCGCGCCGGGCGGATCCTGGCGGCCCAGGAGGAGTTCGACGCGGCGCACGGCGCGGACTGAGTCCGGGCGGGCCCGGTGGAGGCCGATTTCCCTTCGGGGCCCGGAGCCGTGTAATGTCTTCCTTGTTCGAGCGGCCGGGAAGAAGAAAAGCCCGGCAAGCGAGCAAGCCCCTATAGCTCAGTCGGTAGAGCGTCTCCATGGTAAGGAGAAGGTCTGCGGTTCGATTCCGCATGGGGGCTCCACTGAAAGACCCTCGCCTCGCGGCGGGGGTCTTTCGCGTTCCCGGCCGGTTCCGCACCACCGACACGCCACGGCCTAGCGGGTCGCGTACGGAATGCGCTGTGATGGTGCGTCATCGGCCGCCCGCCCGAGGGGTGCGGGCGCGAGCCGGACCCCGACCGGGAGGGCGTCATGGGTGTTCGACTCGTGGTGGTGGACGACCACCGACTGCTGGCAGAGGCGCTGGCCACCGCGCTTCAACTGCGCGGTCACCGGGTGCTCGCGGTCGGTTCCCCGGCCGGCGTCGCCGCCGACCTGGTGGTCGGCCGGCGGCCCGAGATCTGTCTGCTGGGGGTGGCCGCGCCGGGGGAGCCCGGTGCCTTCGACGGGCTGCGCCGGATCCGCCGCGAGCGTCCCGAGGTGGCCGTGATCGTGCTCGGTCCGGTGGGTGAACTGCGCGGAGTGGCGGGGGCCTTCGCGGCCGGTGCGGCCGGGTACGTGCCCAGCGACGAGCGGATCGAGGTGGTCGAGCGGGCCATCGGACGGGCGCGCGCGGGCGAGGCCGCGGTCGCGGTGGACATCCTGCGCGGCGCCTTCGACCAGTTGCTGCGACCGGCGGTCGAGCCGGACGACGAGGCCGTTCGGCTGCTGCGGCTGCTGACCCGCCGTGAGGTGCAGGTGCTGGCCCGGATCGCGGACGGCGAGGACACCGCGGCGATCGCCGCCGGGATGCGGATCGCGGCCAGTACCGCCCGGACGCACGTCCAGCGGGTGCTGATGAAGCTCGGCGCGCGGACCCGACTGGAGGCGACCGCGGTGGCGGCGCGCACCGGCCTGCTGGAGCGGATGGCCGGAGGCTGAGGACATGGTGAGAAGACCGGATCGGGCCGCCCGGGTGGTGCGGAGCACTCCGGTGGCATTGGGAGAATGCCCGTCGTACGCATTCCGTCGACGGCTTCCGCCCGAACGGGCGGACCGTCGTTCGCTGGAGGTCGCAACATGAGTAAGTACCTGGTCACGGGTGGCGCCGGCTACGTCGGCAGTGTGGTCGCCGCCCACCTGCTGGAGGCGGGGCACCAGGTGATCGTCCTGGACGACCTCTCGACCGGTTTCCGCGAGGGCGTCCCGGCCGGTGCCGAGTTCGTCGAGGGCCGGATCCAGCAGGCCGACAAGGTGCTGGACGGCTCCTTCGACGGCGTCCTGCACTTCGCCGCCTCCTCGCAGGTCGGCGAGTCGGTCGCGGACCCGGAGAAGTACTGGCGCAACAACGTGGCCGGTTCGCTGGAGCTGATCAGCGCGATGCGCGCGGCGGGCGTGCGCAAGCTGGTGTTCTCCTCCACCGCCGCCACCTACGGCGAGCCTGAGGCCGTGCCGATCGCCGAGACCGCCCGCACCGCGCCGACCAACACCTACGGTGCCACCAAGCTCGCCGTGGACCACCTGATCACCAGCGAGGCCGTCGCCCACGGCCTGGCCGCCGTCTCGCTGCGCTACTTCAACGTGGCCGGTGCGTACGGCAGTTCTTCCGGTGTCGCGTTCGGCGAGCGGCACGACCCCGAGTCGCACCTGATCCCGCTGGTCTTCCAGGCCGCACTGGGGCAGCGTCCGCACATCGCGGTGTACGGCGACGACTACCCGACCCCGGACGGCACCTGCATCCGCGACTACATCCACGTCGCCGACCTGGCCGAGGCGCACCTGCTGGCGCTGGACGCGGCCGAGCCGGGCGAGCACCTGATCTGCAACCTGGGCAACGGCAGCGGCTTCTCGGTGCACGAGGTGATCGAGTCGGTCAAGCGCGTCACCGGCCGGGAGATCCCGGTGCGGGTCGAGGGCCGTCGGGCCGGTGACCCGGCGGTGCTGGTGGCCTCCGCCGCCCGTGCCCACGAGGCGTTGGGCTGGACCCCGCGCCGCCCGAACCTGGACGAGATCGTCGCCGACGCCTGGAAGTTCACCCTGGCGAAGAACGGCCGGTGAGCGGCGATCGCTGAGCAGCGGTCGGTGAACGCCGGTCGGTGAGCAGCGGCCGGTGAGCGGCGATCGGTGAGTGACGGACGGACCGGTCGCCGTGGGCGCCGCACCCGGAACACCCGGGAGCGGTGCCCGAGAACGGCACCCGAAAGCGGTGCCCGAAAACGGCGCCCGATGGTTCAAGTCCGGCCACTCGCGCACCTCCTGACGAAACTTCACCGAATCGCCACGAGCGCGTTTCCCGCCCCGTACGCTGAGTGCGGTACCGGTGGGGGCCGGCGCCCGTTCGGTCTCACCGGCCACCGGTGGGCGGGCGGAACGGCGGATCCGGAACGCGGACGTCGGGCCGGTCCCCGTCCCCGGGCTCGGGCGGTCTGAGCAGGGGGAGGGGACAATGGGGCGGATTCGCGTCCTGGTGGTCGACGACCACCGGATCTTCGCCGAGGCACTGGCCGCGGCACTGGCCGCCGAGCCGGACGTGGAGGTGGGGGCCGCGGGAAGCGCGGCCGCCGCCGAGCGGGCCTTGGAGCGCGCGGTCGGCGAGGGCCGGGCCTACGACGTGGCACTGATCGACGCCGACCTCGGCGTCGAGGCCCCGGGTAGCGGCGGCAGTGCCGCCGGTACGGCCGGGGCGATCGCCGTGGCCGGCCCGGCCGGATTACCCGGCGGGGCCGGAGTCACCGGTCCGTACGGGGTGCCGGGAGCGCCGGGTGCACCGGGAGTCGGCGGGGCGCACGCCCGCCGCAGGCCCGGCGCGGAACACGGCGACGAGGCCCGGCGCGGCCGCGTCGCCCCGCCCGTGCCGCAGCCGCGCCGGGTGGCCGTACCGCCGGGGGCGCCGGTTCCGTCGTCGGGCGGTCTGCTGCCCGGTGTCGGCGCCAGGTCCGCCGCGGAGCACCTGCGGGGCGATCAGCTCAGACCCGCCGCCCCGCCGCCCGACGGCATCACCCTGCTGGCCCGACTCCGCCGCGCCCACCCCGGGCTGCGCGCGATCGTCCTGGCCACCGCGGACGACCCGCTCCGCGCCGCCCGCGCCCTGCACGCGGGCGCCACCGGCTGGGTGGCGAAGGAGAGTTCGCTGGCCCGGCTGCTCGCGGTGGTCCGGGGCGTGCTGCGGGACGAGACGCACCTGCCGCCCGCGCTGCTCACCGGGGTGATCCGCGAGCTCACCACCGCCCGGCGGGACCGTACCGAGAGTGAGCGGCTGGTGGACACCCTGACCCCGCGGGAGAAGCAGATCCTGCGCTGCATGGTCGCGGGCCTCGGCCGACAGGCCGTCGCGGAGCGGCTCTACCTGTCTCCGCACACCGTCCGGACGCACATGCAGAACGTGCTGGGCAAGCTCGGGGTGCACTCCACGCTGGCGGCCGTCGCGGTCGCCCGCCGGGCCGGGGTCAGCCCGGCCGAGCCGGCCGTGCCCCCGCCGCCCTCGGTGGTCGGCACCGTCGACCGGCCCTGAGCCGGGCCGGGGCCGCAGCCCCGGAGCCTTCGTCAGCCCGGGGTGTCGTCAGCTCGGGGTGCCGTCAGCCCGGGATGTTGTCGAACGGGGCGACCAGCAGCCGCAGCAGCGCGGCGAGTTCGGTCTGCTGGCCGGAGGTGAGCTGGGCGAGCAGTTCGCGCTCGTGCGCCAGCAGTCCGGCGAGCGCCTGGTCGGCGCGGTCGCGGCCGTCGTCGGTGAGCCGGACGAGCACGCCGCGCCGGTCGTCCGGGTCGGGCAGGCGCTTGACCAGGCCCTTGCCGGTGAGCCGGTCGATCCGGTTGGTCATGGTGCCGGAGGTGACCAGGGTCTGGGTGAGGAGCTGGCCGGGGGAGAGCTGGTACGGGGAGCCGGCCCGCCGCAGGGCGGTCAGGACGTCGAACTCCCAGGGCTCCAGGCCGTGCTCGGCGAAGGCGGTGCGACGGGCCCGGTCCAGGTGCCGGGCGAGCCGGCTGACCCGGCTGAGCACCTCCAGCGGCTCCACGTCGAGGTCGGGGCGCTCCCGGCGCCATGCTGCGACCAGCCTGTCGACCTCGTCCTCCATGACGATCAGTGTATCGGTGGATGTGTCGATGTGAAGTCTCTTGACATCGAGAAATGTGCCAGCAAGGCTAACCGGAGATATCTTGATGTCGAGATACCTGCGAGGTGAACCATGACCACCCCCGTCTGGGACCCGGCGCAGTACCTGCGCTTCGCCGACGAACGCACCCGCCCGCTGCGCGATCTGCTCGCCCGCGTCCCCGCCATCCCGCACCCGGGCGCCGAGGTCATCCTGGACATCGGCTGCGGCCCCGGCAACTCCACCGCCGTGCTGCGCGAGCGCTGGCCGCGGGCCCGTCTCACCGGCGTCGACAACTCCGCAGCGATGCTGGCCACCGCGCGCAGCGAGGGCGAGCCCGACGCCGAGTACCTGCTCGCCGACGCCCGCGACTACGACCCGGCTCCGGCCGGGCCCGACCTGATCGTCTCCAACGCCACCCTCCAGTGGGTGGACGGGCACCTGGCGCTGCTGCCGCGCTGGGCGGACGCCCTCCGGCCCGGCGGGGCGCTCGCCTTCCAGGTGCCCGGCAACTTCGACGCCCCCAGTCACACCCTGCTCGCCGACCTGCGCCGCAGCACCCGCTGGCGGGACGCGCTCGGCGAGGGGACCGTCCGGGCCGGCGTCCACCCGCCCGAGCGCTACCTCGACGCCCTGGCAGCCGCCGGCTGCCTCCCGGACGTCTGGGAGACCACCTACCTGACCCTGCTGCCGGGGCCGGACCCGGTCCTGGAATGGGTCAAGGGCACCGCGCTGCGCCCGGTCCTCACCCGGCTCACCGACCCGGCCGACCGGGCGGCCTTCCTCGCCGAGTACGGGCGGCTGCTGCGCGAGGCCTACCCGGCCGGGCCGCACGGGACGGTGTTCCCGTTCCGGCGGATCTTCGCCGTGGGGATCAGGCAGCCGGGCTGAGCCGGACCGGCCGGGGCCGGCCCGGGGGGCGGGGCACAGCCGAGTCGGAGCCGGCCCGGGGGGCGGGGCACAGCCGGACCGGCCGGAGCCGAGCCAGGCCGGGGACGCCGGGCCGAGGACGAGCCGGGCCGGCACCGCCCGGGTCAGGCCCGGCGGTCGCCGACCAGCCTCGGGTGCCGCTCCAGGCCCTCCAGCCCGTGCCAGGCGAGGTTCACCAGGTGCGCCGCCACCGTCGCCTTGTCCGGCTTGCGGACCTCCAGCCACCACTGCCCGGTCAGCGCGACCATCCCGACCAGCATCTGCGAGTACATCGGGGCCAGCCGGGCGTCGAAACCGCGGGACTTGAACTCCAGGCCCAGGATGTCCTCGACCTGCGTGGCGATGTCGCTGATCAGCGAGGCGAAGGTGCCGGTCGACTGGGCGACCGGGGAGTCCCGGACCAGGATCCGGAAGCCGTCCGTCGAGGTGTCGATGTAGTCCATCAGCGCGAAGGCGGCCTGCTCCAGCAGCTCGCGCGAGTGCCCGCCGGTCAGCGCCCCGGTCACCATGTCCAGCAGCAGCTGCATCTCGCGGTCGACGACCACCGCGTACAGCCCCTCCTTGCCGCCGAAGTGCTCGTACACCACGGGCTTGGACACCCCGGCGCGCTCGGCGATCTCCTCCACCGAGGTGCCGTCGTAGCCGCGCTCCGCGAAGACCGTCCGGCCGATCTCCAGCAGTTGCTCGCGCCGCTGCTTGCCGGTCATCCGGACCCGGCCGCCGCGGCGGCGCGGGGCCGAGGACGAGCCGCCGCCGGTGCCCCGCTCCGGGCCTTCGTCTCCGGTGCCGGCCGCCGGTGCAGCGGACCGCGGACGGGTCGGCGCCGTGGCGGGCGCCGCGTCCGTCCGCGTGCTGTCGTGACCGCCTGTGCTGTCTGCGCTGCTCCCGTTCACCCCTACATCATGCTGGAAGCGCCGACTCATGCGGCGCGGCGGGCGGCGATCCGCTGCGCGTCCGGCCAGCGGACGTCCCGGACCCAGCCGGCCAGCTCGAACCAGCGGATCAGCCGGGCCGAGGAGTCGATCTGTCCGCGCAGCACCCCGTGCCGGGCCGCGGTCGGGTCGGCGTGGTGCAGGTTGTGCCAGGACTCCCCGCAGGAGAGCACGGCGAGCCACCAGACGTTGCCGGAGCGGTCCCGGGAGCGGAACGGGCGGCGTCCGACGGCGTGGCAGATCGAGTTGATCGACCAGGTGACGTGGTGCAGCAGCGCCACCCGGACCAGCGACCCCCAGAAGAAGGCGGACAGCGCCCCCTCCCAGGACAGGCTCACCAGACCGCCGACCAGTGCGGGCAGCAGCAGCGAGATGGTGGTCCAGAGCCAGAACAGCCGGGAGATCCGCCTTATGGCCGGGTCGCGCACCAGGTCGGGGGCGTACGTGAGCTGCGAGGTCTGCTCCTCGTCGAACATCCAGCCCATGTGGGCCCACCACAGGCCCTTCATCAGCGCCGGGACGCTCTCCCCGTAGCGCCACGGCGAGTGGGGGTCGCCGTCCTTGTCGCTGTACCGGTGGTGCTTGCGGTGGTCGGCCACCCAGCGCACCAGCGGGCCCTCGACCGCGAGGCTCCCGACGATCGCCAGCGCCAGGCGCATCGGGCGGCCGGCCTTGAAGGCGCCGTGGGTGAAGTAGCGGTGGTAGCCGATGGTGATGCCGTGGCAGGTGAGGTAGTACATGGCGACGGTGATCGCGAGGTCCGTCCAGCCCAGCCCCCAGCCCCAGGCCACCGGGACGGCGGCCACCAGGGCGGCGAAGGGCACGAGGATGAACAGGGAGAGCGCGATCCGCTCGGCCAGGCCCTGCTTCTCCCCGCCACGGGTGGCGGACAGCCGGGTGGCCGCGGCGTCGGCGTCGGTGGTCCCGGCAGTCCCGGCGATCCCGATGACCTCGGCCGGAGCGGCCGAAGCGGCGGGATCCGCGGGATCGGAGGGGTCGGCGGGATCGGAGTCGGGAGACGGAGTGCGGGACGCGGCGTTCCCCGCGCGCGCCTCGCCGGCCTGGATGGTCATGGGCGTCCCTTTGCGGCGTCCCGGAAGCGGGAGAGAAGCGGAGCTACGTTGGCGTAACCTACGGCATCGTAGGTTGCGCTCCGTGTCCAGGGGAACACTCCGCCGCGCGGCGCTCGAGTGAATTCACCCGACTGGATGGATGAACCGCGGGTCCGGAGGGTTCGGCCGCCGGGGACGGAATCGGGCCCGTGGATCGACGCAAGTCGATACCCACGGCAGGGCCCTCTCGGGTAGGGTCTGACACGACTGTCCGCCGTGGTGTAATGGCAGCACAGGGCCCTTTGGAGGCCTTTGTCTGGGTTCGAATCCTAGCGGCGGAGCCTCTGCACGCCTCGGGTTCGGGCGTTTCCCACCGCGCCGGTATTGTCGGTGCTGCTCGGCGGACTGTGCGAATGGCGACCGGCCTGGGTCCGGGCCGGGCCTGCTCTGCCCTCTCTGTGAACCTACCGAGGAGCCTCCCCGCATGGGTGCCAATTCGCTTGCCGCCGTTGTCGTGCTCGCCGCCGGTGGCGGGACCCGGATGAAGTCGAACAAGCTGCCCAAGGTGCTGCACGAGGTGTGCGGGCGCTCGCTGGTGGGGCATGCGGTCTCGGCGGCCCGCGAACTGACGCCCGGCCAGCTGGTCGTGGTGGTCGGCCACCAGCGCGAGCAGGTCGAGGCGCACCTGGCGGAGCACTACCCGGCCACGCGCACCGCGGTGCAGGAGGAGCAGAACGGCACCGGGCACGCGGTGCGCACCGCGCTGGAGTCCCTGACCGCCGACGGCGTGGTGCTGGACGGCACGGTCATCGTCACCGCCGGCGACTCGCCGCTGCTGACCGGGGAGACCCTGCGCCGGCTGGCCGACGCGCACACGGCCCAGCAGAACGGCGTCACCGTGCTGACCGCCGTCGTCCCCGAGCCCTTCGGCTACGGCCGCATCCTGCGGGACGAGGACGGCACCGTCGCCGCGATCGTCGAGGAGCGGGACGCCAGCGCCATCCAGCGCGCGATCACCGAGATCAACTCCGGTGTCTTCGCCTTCGACGCCAAGCTGCTCGCCGCGGCGCTGGGCGAACTCACCACGGACAACTCGCAGGGCGAGGAGTACCTGACCGACACCCTGGAGATCCTGCGCAAGGCGGGCCACCGGGTCGGCGCCGTGGTGGCCGAGGACCACCGGGACATCCTGGGCATCAACGACCGGGTCCAGCTGGCGCAGGCCCGCCGGCTGCTGAACGACCGCCTGCTGGAGCGGGCGATGCGCGAGGGCGTCACCGTGGTGGACCCGGCGACCACCTGGTTCGACGTGCAGGTCACCTACGAGCCGGACGCCGTGGTGCTGCCGAACACCCAGCTCCAGGGCGCCACGCACCTGGGCGAGGGCTGCGAGGTGGGCCCGAACTCGACCCTCAAGGACACCGCGGTCGGTGCCGGCGCCCGGGTGAGCAACACCACGGCCGACCGCGCCGAGGTGGGCGAGCTGGCCACCGCCGGTCCGTACGCCTACCTGCGGCCCGGCGCCAAGCTCGCCCGCAAGGCGAAGGTCGGCACCTACGTCGAGGTCAAGAACTCCGAGCTGGGCGAGGGCGCCAAGGTGCCGCACCTGTCCTACATCGGCGACGCCACCATCGGCGAGGGCACCAACATCGGCGCGGCCTCCGTCACCGTGAACTACGACGGCGTGAACAAGCACCGCACGGTCATCGGCGCGCACTGCCGCACGGGATCGGACAACATGTTCATCGCCCCGGTCACCGTGGGTGACGGCGCCTACACCGCCGCCGGTTCGGTGATCACCGGGGACGTCCCGGCCGGGGCGCTCGGTGTGAGCCGGGCCACCCAGCGCAACATCGAGGGCTGGGTGGAGCGCAAGCGCCCCGGAACGACGTCCGCGCAGGCCGCGAAGGCGGCGGAGGACGGGGCCGAGCAGGCCTGAGCGGGCGGGCCGGGGCCCGGAGGGCAGGTCCCGAGGCGGACGGTTTCTGCGCGGGCGCGTAACCTTGGGGACATACGTGCGCCACTGGGCTTACCGCCCGTGTCCAGGCGTACCGACAATTCCCCAACCCGTGCCGCGATCGGGCCCTGCCTGCCCGCCCCCGGGTCAGGGTTCAGCGTCCGCAACGCGAGGAGACGGTGCAGTGAGCGGGATCACGACGTCGGGTGAGAAGAAGCTGAAGCTCTTCTCCGGCCGTGCCCACCCGGAGCTGGCGAGTGAGGTGGCCGAGGCGCTCGGGACCGAGCTGGTCCCCACCAAGGCCCTGGACTTCGCCAACGGCGAGATCTACGTCCGCTTCCTGGAGTCCGCGCGCGGTGCGGACTGCTTCGTGATGCAGAGCCACACGGCTCCCATCAACCAGTGGATCATGGAGCAGCTGATCATGATCGATGCTCTGAAGCGGGCTTCCGCCAGGAGCATCACCGCGATCCTGCCGTTCTACGGCTACGCCCGCCAGGACAAGAAGCACCTCGGCCGCGAGCCCATCTCGGCCCGCCTGGTCGCCGACCTGCTGCGCCAGGCGGGTGCCGACCGACTGATGGCCGTGGACCTGCACACCGCGCAGATCCAGGGCTTCTTCGACGGCCCGGTGGACCATCTGTTCGCGCTGCCGCTGCTGGCCGACTACATCGGCGAGAAGGTCGACCGCTCCAAGCTGACCGTCGTCTCGCCGGACGCCGGTCGGGTGAAGGTCGCCGACCAGTGGTGCGACCGGCTGGACGCCCCGCTGGCGATCATCCACAAGCGCCGCGACATCACCCAGGCCAACACCATCCTGTCGGCCGACGTCGTCGGTGACGTCCAGGACCGGGTCTGCGTGCTGGTCGACGACATGATCGACACCGCCGGCACCATCTGCGCCGCGGCCGACGCGCTGTTCGACAACGGCGCCGCGGACGTCGTGGTGGCGGCCACCCACGGGGTGCTCTCCGGCCCGGCCGCGGACCGGCTGAAGAACTCGCGGGTGAGCGAGTTCGTGTTCACCAACACGCTGCCCACCCCGGCCTCGCTCCAGCTGGACAAGATCACCACGCTCTCCATCGCCCCGTCGATCGCCGCCGCGATCCGCGAGGTCTTCGAGGAGGGCTCGGTGACCAGCCTCTTCGAGGGCGTGCACTGACGAAGCCCGTGCAGGCGGCCCCGGTCCGGACGGACCGGGGCCGCCGCCGATTTCGCGGGAGGCCGCCGGTGCGGTTAGACTCGTGAAACTGCTCGGCGAGGGATGTCGTGTGCCTGCTCGACGGGCGCCCGCTCCGTGATCGACGCGCTGCCGGTGCCGGATTTCCGTCCGCCCGGCAGGCCGTTGCCGCCGAGTGACCCCCGAACGTACTGAGGGTGTGGTCCCGGCGGTTTTTCGCGTTGCCTGCACCCCCGCGCCATCTTCCACGAGGAGTGCAGTCGTGTCCGAGATCCGTATTGCCGCTGAGACCCGTACCGAGTTCGGCAAGGGTGCCGCCCGTCGCGCCCGCCGCGCCGGCTTCGTCCCCGGTGTCGTCTACGGCCACGGCCACGCCCCGGTTCACCTGAACCTGCCCGGCCACGACCTGATGATGGCCCTGAAGACCCCGAACGCCCTGCTGGTCGTTCCGATCGAGGGCAAGGACGAGTACGTCCTGCCGAAGGCCGTCCAGCGCGAGGCCATCAAGCGCACCATCGAGCACGTCGACCTGCTGCTGGTCAAGCGTGGCGAGAAGGTCACCGTCGAGGTTCCGGTCCACGCCGAGGGCGAGCTGGCCCCGGGCGGCAACCTGCTGGAGCACGTCCTGCAGGCCCTGCCGATCGAGGCCGAGGCCACCCACCTGCCCGAGGCCGTCACCGTCTCGGTCGAGGGCCTGGAGGCCGGTGCCTCCATCCACGCCAAGGACATCGTCCTGCCGGCCAACGTTTCGCTGGCCGTCGAGGCCGACGCCGTCGTGCTGCAGGTCATCGCCGCCCAGGCCGCCCCGGCCGAGGAGGAGGCCGCCGAGGCCGAGGGCGCCGAGGCCTGAGCCTCGTAGCGCTTAATTGCTGAGACCGCTGCCCCGGTCGCTCCCGTCGGAGCGACCGGGGCAGCGGTGCGTCCGGGATGATGACGTCGAGCGCGAAGGCGAGGAGAGCAAGGAATGGCTGAGGACTACGACGGCCCCTGGCTGGTGGTGGGGCTGGGCAACCCCGGGGAGCAGTACGCCCGGAACCGGCACAACATCGGCTTCATGGTGGTGGACCTGCTGGCGCAGCGGATGGGCGCCAAGTTCAAGGCGCACAAGAGCCGGGCGCAGGTGGCCGAGGGACGGCTGGCGGGCAGGCGGGTGGTGCTGGCCAAGCCGATGTCCTTCATGAACCTCTCCGGCGGGCCGGTGACGGCGCTGCGCGACTTCTACAAGGCGCCGGCCTCGGCGCTGATCGCGGTCCACGACGAGCTGGACATCGACTACGCGGCGCTGCGGCTGAAGCTGGGCGGCGGGGACAACGGCCACAACGGCCTGAAGTCGATCACCAAGTCGCTGGGCCCGGACTACTACCGGGTGCGCTGCGGGATCGGCCGTCCGCCGGGCCGGATGGAGGTCGCGGACTTCGTGCTGAAGGACTTCTCCTCGACCGAGCGCAAGGAGCTGGAGTGGTTCGTGGACCGCTCGGCGGACGCGGTGGAGGCGCTGCTGTCCGAGGGGCTGGAGCGGGCCCAGGGCACGTACAACACCTGACCGATCGTCAGGACCGCGCGTGGGGTACGCAACAGTCGTACAACGCTTGCCCGTCCAAACCTGAATCGGTGTGAGAACCCTGTGCGGGATCGGATAGCGTCGGCCCGGTACGCGAACGAGTCCTGGGAGTTCTCGATGCGGGGAATGCGTCCGGTCCGCCGAGTGCGGCCGAGCCGGGGGGACGGGCTGAAGCGGCTCGGACGGCGGGTCGGCACGGCCGGCGCGCTGGGGGCGGCCGGCGTCCTGCTGTCGGGCGGTGCGCTGGCGCACGCGGATCCGGCGGCCGAGGCGGACCCGGCGGTCTCCCCGGAGCCGGCGGCGGCGCAGTTCGGCCCGGTGCTCGGCGATTCGATGGGCCCCGACGCCGGGCTGCTGGCGGTCGGCGGCGGCCTGGTGGTGGCGGCCGGCGGTGCGGCGCTGTGGCTGAAGCGCAGGCGTGCGGGCGAGGAAGCGGAGTAGGACCCCGCGCGGCGCAGGACCCTCACGCGGAGCGGGCGCGCCACGCTCCGAGCGGGAACCTCGTGCCGAGGGGGGCCGGCGTCCCGGACGGGACACCGGCCCCTCGGCCGTTCTCGGGCGGCCGTCAGCCGGTGTTGCGCAGGCCGGCGGCGATGCCGTTGACGGTCAGCAGCAGTGCGCGGGCGCGCAGCGGGTCGTCCTGGCGTCCGGCCGAGAGCTCCTCGCGCTGGCGGCGCAGCAGCGCGACCTGGAGGTAGGAGATCGGGTCGAGGTAGGCGTCGCGGACGGCGAAGGTCTGCTTCAACACCGGGTTGCGCTCCAGCAGTTCGCTCTCGCCGGTGAGCCGGAGCACCTCGCGCAGGGTGAGCGCGTGCTCGGCCTTGATCTCGTCGAAGACGTGGTGCAGCTCGCCGGGCACCAGCTGCTCGACGTAGTGGCCGGCGATCCGCAGGTCGGTCTTGGCCAGCGTCATGGCGACGTTGGACAGGAAGTTGCGGAAGAAGTGCCACTCGCCGTACATCTCGTCCAGCACGTCGCCGAGGCCCGCCGCGCGCGCGGCGGCCAGGCCGGAGCCGACGCCGAACCAGCCGGGGACGATCTGCCGGGACTGGGTCCAGCCGAACACCCACGGGATGGCCCGCAGGCCGTCCAGGCCGGCGCCGGAGTCGGGGCGGCGGGACGGGCGGGAGCCCAGGTGCAGGGAGGCGAGCTGGTCGACCGGGGTGGAGGCGAAGAAGTACTTCGGCAGGTCCTCCTGCTCGACCAGGGCGCGGTAGGCGGTGTGGGCGGCCTCGGAGACCCGGTCCATCGCGGCGTCCCAGCGGGCCAGCGACTCGGGGGCCTGGCGCGGGGCGGTGTGCAGCGCGGAGGCGGAGAGCGTGGCGGAGAGGGTCAGCTCCAGGTTCTCCCGGGCCAGCGAGGGGAGCAGGTACTTGTCGGAGATGACCTCGCCCTGCTCGGTGACCTTGATCTCGCCCTCCAGGGTGCCCCAGGGCTGGGCCAGGATGGCCTCGTGCGAGGGGCCGCCGCCGCGGCCGACGGTGCCGCCGCGGCCGTGGAACAGGCGCAGCCGGATGCCGTAGCGGTGGGCGACGTCGCGCAGCCGGCGCTGGGCGCGGTGGATCTCCCACTGGGAGGTGGTGATGCCGCCGAACTTGGAGGAGTCGGAGTAGCCGAGCATGACCTCCTGGACGTCGCCGCGCAGCGAGACGAGCAGGCGGTAGGACGGGTCGGAGAGCATCTCGTCGAGGATGCGGTCGGCCTGCTGGAGCTCGTCGGTGGTCTCCAGCAGCGGCACGATGCCGATCTTGGCGATGCCGGCGTGCAGGTCGAGCAGGCCGGCCTCGCGGGCCAGCACGGTGGCGGCGAAGACGTCGTCGGCGCCCTGGCACATGGAGATGATGTAGCTCTCGACGATCTCGTCGCCGAAGCGCTCGAAGCCCTCGCGGATGGTGCTGAAGACGCCGAGGGTCTTGGTGCCGGCCTCGTCCAGCGGGGCCGGGGTGGGGGCGAGCGGGCGGCGCGAGCGGAGCTCCTTGGCGAGCAGTTTCTGCCGGTACTCGCGGGGCATGTCGGCGTAGCGCCAGGCCTCCTCGCCGAGCCGGTCGAAGAGCTGGCCGAGGGCGTGGTGGTGGGCCTCGGCGTGCTCGCGCACGTCCATGGTGGCGAGCTGGAGGCCGAAGGCCTCGACGGTGCGGATGGCGCGGGCGAGGCGGCCGTCGGCGATGAGCTCGCCGCGGTGGGAGCGCAGCGAGTCCTGGATCAGCCGCAGGTCGGCGATCAGCTCGCGGGTGCCGAGGTAGTCGCGGCCCTCGACGTGCGGGGTGCCGCCGGCCAGTCGCTCGCGGGTGTTCTCCAGCTTGAGCCGGATGCAGGTGGCCTTGAGGCGGTAGGGCTCCTCGGCGTTCATCCGCTTGTAGCGCGGGCTGAGTTCGGGGAGCAGGTGCAGATCGGTGTTGAGCGAGGCGAGCAGCTCGACCGAGGCGCCGGCCAGCCGCTCGGAGGTGGAGAGCGTGTTGCGCAGGTCGTCGATCGCGGAGAGCGCGTCCTTGATGCCGTACTCGTGCTGGAGGTTGAGGACGTCCCAGGTGACCTGCGGGGTGACGTTGGGGTTGCCGTCGCGGTCGCCGCCGATCCAGGTGCCGAAGGTGAGCGGCCGCACGCCGTCGGGCAGGTTCAGGCCGACCCGGGCGAGCTCCTCGTGCAGCTCCTCCAGGACCTCGGGGACGGCCTCGCGGTAGAGCTCGTCCAGGTAGTAGACGGCGTTGCGGGCCTCGTCGGTGGGCTCGGGGCGGGCGATGCGCAGCTCGTCGGTCTGCCAGAGCAGGTCGATGACCTCGGCCAGACGGCGGTCGGCGGAGCGCTTGGCGCTGCTGGTGCGGGCCTGGTCGGCGGCGGCCAGGCCGGAGGTGACCTCGTCGCGGTGGATGCGGTCGAGGAGTTCGCCGATCCGGCGCAGCTTGTTGAGGACGCTGCGGCGGGCGGCCTCGGTGGGGTGCGCGGTGAAGACCGGGCGGACCGCGAGGTGGGCCAGGGTGTCCTGGAGGTGCTTGGAGTCCGCCTCGGCGAGCTGGTCGGCGGTCTGCGCGAGCAGCGAGCCCTCCCGGGCGCGGCGGGTGGCGAGCTCGCGGCCGCGGTGCACCTGCTCGGTGACGTTGGCGAGGTGGAAGTAGGTGGAGAACGCCCGGACCAGCTTGGCGGCGGTGTCCAGGTCGATGTCGGAGAGGAGTTCGGCGGTGGCCTCGCCGTCGGTGCGGCTCAGCAGACGGACCTGTTCGACCAGGCCCAGCAGCTGGGGGCCCTCCTGGCGGACCAGCGTTTCGCCCAGCAGGTCGCCGAGGCGGCGGATGTCCGCACGCAGGGCGGCGTTGTCGGCGACGACGGGCGTGGGGCTGTCCGCCGGGGTGGGGACCGGAGCGGTCACGGCTGGCTCCCTGTGGTGGTGGGGGTTCGGCAACGGCTCATCGTCACAGGTCCACACGCGTGTGGCGGGTGTGACGCGTGCGGACCGCGCTGTCCGACGCGACCAGCATAGGTGTCGGGACCGGTGCTGTCCGCGAGGTGGCCGGATGGCGGACAGGGCCGCCGAAAACCATCTGTGGTCTGGACCACTTGACGGCTTCGGGGAGTGTGCCGGGAGGTCCCGGTGGGGAGGGGAGGGGGTTGCCGCTTACGCTGTGGGGCATGAGCAAGTCGCCTGGGGAGCGCGTGCCGGTCCGGTCGTTCTGGTGGTGGAAGCGGCCGCGCAGCGCTTTCCTGGACATCGGGCTGGGGCTGCTCGCCGCGGTGGAGTGCGCGGCCAGCACGATCGCCTTCCTCTCCGCCCGGATACACGTCAGCACCGCGGGAGCGGTCGGCATAGCCCTGCTCGGCACGCTGGCCGGCGGCTCGCTGGTGGTGCGCCGGCGCTGGCCGGCCGTCCCGGTGCTGGTGACGCTGCTGGTGATGCCCGGGATGCTGGGCGTGCTGCTGCTGGTGGTGGCGCTGTACACGCTGGCCTCGACCTGGGAGTGGCCCTCGCGGCGGCGCCGGGTGGTGGCGCTGTCCGCGCTGGCCTTCGCCGAGACGGCCGCCGTGATGGCGGTGTCGCTGATGACGCCCGGCGACGCGCTGGTGGACCCGCCGCCGATGTGGGGCCAGATCCTGCTCTCACTGCTGGTGGCGGTCGGGCTGACCGTCGCCCCGGTGGTGACCGGACTGTACGTCGGCGCCCGGCGGCGGCTGATCGAGTCGCTCAAGGACCGCGCCCACGGCCTGGAGACCGAGCTGGACCTGCTGGCCGAGCAGGCGCGGGAGCGCGCCCGCCGGGCCCGGCTGGAGGAGCGCACCCGGATCGCCCGGGAGATGCACGACGTGGTGGCGCACCGGGTGTCCCTGATGGTGGTGCACGCCGGGGCGCTGGAGCGGATCGCCGGCAAGGACCCGGACAAGGCGGCGCAGAGCGCGAAGCTGATGGGCGAGGTGGGCCGGCAGGCGCTGAACGAACTGCGCGAGATCCTCGGGGTGCTGCGGATGGACGACGAGCGGCAGCCGGAGCCGGACTCGCTGGCCGGGCTGCCGAGGCTGGTCGACCAGTCCCGCGCGGCCGGGATGGTGGTGACCCTGACGGTCAGCGGCAGCCGGCAGGAGTTCACCGGCGAGGCCGAGCAGACCGCCTACCGGGTCGTCCAGGAGGGCCTGACCAACGCGCACAAGCACGCGGGCGGCGCGCAGGTGTCCGTCCTGCTCTCGTACGCGCCGAACGGGGTGCGGGTGGCCGTGGTGAACGCGTGCCCGGGCGGGGAGAGGGGCGCGGCGAAGCTGCCCAGCGGGGGCAACGGGCTGCTCGGGATGCGGGAGCGGGTGATCGCGCTGGGCGGCAGCTTCTCCTCCGGGCCGGAGGCGGACGGCGGGTTCCGGATCGAGGCGGTGCTGCCCTCCCGGCTGGCGGTGCGGGCCGAGCCGCTGCGCTGAGGCGTCCTCGGGCCGCGGTCCCCGGCCTCAGCCCTCGGCTCCGGTCCCCGGCCCTCAGCCCTCAGCCCTCAGCCCTCAGCCCTCAGCCCTCAGCCCTCAGCCCTCAGCCCTCAGTGCTCCTCGGGGGTGCGCAGCCGCTCCGGGACGGTGCCCAGGACCAGGGTGGAGATCGCCTGGTCGATGCCCTGGCCGAGGAACCACTCGCCGGTGTGGTCCAGGCTGTAGACCCGGCCCTCCTCGTCGACGGCCAGCAGCGCCTGCCCGTACGCCTCCTCGCCCAGCGGGGCCAGCCGGGTGCCCAGCGCCCGGCCCAGGTCGAGCAGGGTGCGCGGCTGGTGCAGCCCGCGCAGCGGGTCGATCAGGAACGGGGTGCGGGCCAGCTGGCGGCCCGGGCCGGACAGGTCGAAGGCGAGGCCGCCGAACTCGGCCCAGGCCTCCACCGCCGCCGGGAACACCGCGTGCCGTACGCCGGTGGGCGCGCCGTACCCGACCAGGGCGTCGGCCCACTCCTCGGCCTGCCGGATCTGCCAGCGGCCGGGGTGCCAGCCGGCCGCCTTGAGCTCGGCGGCGACGTCGGCGGGGAAGCGCGGGCGGGTCCGGGGGCCGGCGGGGGCGAGGGTGGCCGGTGCGGAGGGGATCGGCGGGTTCAGGGCGGACTCCAGGGCTGGGGGACGGGGGACGTGCCGGCGCTCGGCCGGTCAGTGCGCGGGCGGTCCGACGGCGACGCTGCGCACGGTGAAGTGCTCCAGCATCGGAGCGCAGGAGCGGCACGGCGGGGCGTGGCTGCCGTGCGCCGGGTCGCCCTCCTCGCGGATGCGCACGGTCGTCATCCGGGCGCCCTTGAGCGACTTGCGGGCCTCCTGCAGGGTCATCGGCTTGCGGGCGGCGCGCTTGGAGCGCCGGCCGTCGACCGCGGCCAGGTGCTGGGAGAGCAGGACGGCCTCCGGGCAGCGGCCGGTGAACCGCTCGCGGGCCTCCGCCGGCAGGGTGTCCAGGAAGTCGGCGACCAGGTGGTGCAGCACCGGGCGGCGCGGGTCCTTGTCGCCCGCCAGGGTGTGCACCTCGCCGCCCTTGAGCGACAGCGCGGCGGCGACGGCGGGCAGCAGGCTGTCGCGGTGGTGGCGCAGCACGGGCGGGCCCGCCGGCTCACCGGTGGTCATCCGTCGTCCTCCTCCTCGTAACCCGGCGTGGGCCGGAGTGACCGGGCCGGTCCGGGGCAAGCCTGTCAAACGGCACTGACAACCGCACAACCGGGGTGCGGCGGCGGTGGGTGCCGCGGCGGGCCGGCCGGCGGACACCCGATGCCGGTCGAACGCGTGCGCGTCCGTCACGACTTGTCCGCCGATTTACCGAAACGGCCCCGGGGCCCGGCGCCCGGCCGGTAGCGTTCCGGCAGCGGGCCGAAGCGGACGCGGCCGACCGTGCGCACCGCCGCGGCGGCCCGACTCCGGTGCCCGCGTCGGACGTTGAGGCCGCCGGGGAGGGCCTGTCGCCCGCCCCGGCGCTGAGCGAAGGGGCTCGTGCGATGACGTCGGAACCGCAGGACTCGCACCGGCAGGACGCGCACCGGGACACGCGCCGGCAGGACGCGCACCGGGACACGCGCCGGCAGGACGCGGCCTGGCAGGACGAGCACCGGCAGGACGCCAACCAGGCGCCCGGCGGCCACGTGCCCGCACCGGACGAGCCGCCCCGGCCGGTGCCCGAACACCCCGTGGGGCTGGCCGTGGTCGGAGCCGGCTACTGGGGCCCGAAGCTGGTCCGCAACGCGCAGCACACCCCGGCGCTGCGGCTGCACTGGCTGTGCGACCTGGACGAGGCCAAGGCCCGGGCGGTGCTGGGGGAGTACAGCACCGTCGGGGTGACCGACAGCTACCGGCGGGTGTTGGCGGACGAGCGGGTCGGCGCGGTCGCCGTGGCCACGCCGGCGGGCGCCCACTACGCGCTGGTGCGGGCGGCGCTGGAGGCCGGCAAGCACGTGCTGGTGGAGAAGCCGATCACCACCTCCGCCGCCGAGGCCGAGGAACTGGTCGACCTGGCCGAGCGGCTCGGCCTGGTGCTGATGTGCGACCACACCTTCTGCTACACCCCGGCCGTGCGGCGGATCCGCGAACTGGTGCACGGCGGGGAGATCGGGGACGTCCAGTTCTTCGACTCGGTGCGGATCAACCTCGGTCTGGTGCAGCCGGACGTGGACGTGCTGTGGGACCTCGCCCCGCACGACCTGTCGATCCTGGACTTCGTGCTGCCGCCCGGGGTCGAGCCGGTCGGGGTGTCCGCCCAGGGCGCCGACCCGATCGGGGCCGGCCGCGCCTGCGTCGCGTACCTCACGGTCCGGCTCAGCAACGGCGCGCTGGCGCACTGCCACGTCAACTGGCTCTCCCCGACCAAGGTCCGCACCACCCTGATCGGCGGCTCGCGGCGCACCCTGGTCTGGGACGACCTCAACCCGCAGGCCCGGCTGGCCGTGCACGACCGGGGGGTCGACCTCACCCCGCCCGACCAGCTGACCGACGCGATCCGGCACCGGGCGCTGATCTCCTACCGGGTCGGCGAGATGGTCGCGCCCGCGCTGGTCGAGCAGGAGGCGCTGCGCAACGTGATGGCCGAGTTCGCCGCCGCCATCACCGAGGGCCGGGCTCCGCTCACCGACGGCCGGGCCGGGGTGCGGGTGCTGCAGCTGCTGGAGGCGGCCTCGCTCAGCCTGGGACTCGGGGGCGCCACCGTCCCGGTGGGCACGGCCGTCCGGGCCGGGGCGGAGGTCGTCGGGTGAGCGGCGTCCCGGTTCAGGACGGCGGCCCGGTTCAGGACCGCGGCCGGGCGCGCGGTGACGCGGCGCCGGAGGCCGTCCCGCTGGTCGATCTGGCGGCGGCGCACGCCGAGGTGGCGGACGAGGTGCGGGCGGGCTTCGACCGGGTGCTCGCCTCCGGAGCCTTCGTCAAGGGCCCCGAGGTGGCCGCCTTCGAGCGCGAGTACGCGGCCTTCGCCGGCATCCGGCACTGCGTGGGCGCCGCCAACGGCACCGATGCCCTCGAACTGGCCCTGCGCGCCCTGGGCCTGCCGCCCGGCAGCGGAGTGGTGCTGCCCGCCAACACCTTCGTCGCCACCGCCGAGGCCGTGCTGCGGGCCGGGCTGCGCCCGGTGCTGGTCGACGCCGACCCGGAGTACCTGCTGATGGACCCGGAGCGGGCCGCCGCCGCGCTGCCCGGAGCGGCCGCGCTGCTGCCCGTCCACCTCTTCGGTCAACTCGCCCCGATGGGGCCGCTGCTGGCGGTGGCCGACGGCCGGCCGGTGGTGGAGGACGCGGCGCAGTCCCAGGGCGCCCGGCAGCACGGGCGGAGCTGGTACGGGCGGATCGCGGCCACCAGCTTCTACCCGGGCAAGAACCTCGGAGCCTACGGCGACGCCGGTGCGGTGCTCACCGAGGACGACGCCCTGGCCGGCGCCGTCCGGCTGACCGGGGACCACGGCGCCCGCGACCGGTACCGGCACGAACGGTTCGGCTTCAACTCCCGGCTGGACGCGCTGCAGGCCGTCGTGCTGCGCGCCAAGCTGCGCCGGCTGCCCGCCTGGAACGCCGCCCGCCGGGCCGCCGCCGCCCGCTACGACGAGCTGCTGGGCGGGCTGGACGGGCTTGCCCTGCCCCGTACCGCGCCGGGCAACGAGCACGTCCGGCACCTGTACCCGGTGCGGATCGGCCCCGGCCGGGACCGCGACGCGGTGCTGGCCGCGCTGCACGCGGCCGGGATCGGTGCCGGGGTGCACTACCCGGTGCCGGTCCACCTGCAGCCCGCGTTCCGTCACCTCGGCCACCGCGAGGGGACGTTCCCGGTCGCCGAGCGGGCCGCCCGCGAACTGCTCAGCCTGCCGCTGCACCCGCACCTCACCGAGGCCGGGCAGCTGCGGGTGGCCGAGGCGCTGGCGCGGGCGCTGGGAGGGCGGTCGTGACGTCGGGGGCGCCCGGGGACGCCCGGGGGCGGGCTCCGATCCCGGGGCCCGCCGTCATTCCCCCGTCGTTCCCCGGTCGTCCGCCTGACGGACGGGGGGTTGAAGGCAGGCCCTAGGCTGGTGCCCAGCAAGCACCGTATTTGCAGCAGCCAGTGGGGGCTCCCAGATGACGACAGGTCGGCCCGGCGTCGCCGCCGCACCGAACGCGGCGTACGCAGGTCAGGTGGTGCAGTTCCCGGACCCGGTCCGCGCGGAGCGGCACCCCGCCGGGGTCAGGGTGGACGAGTACGGCTTTCCGGACTTCGGCCCGTACGCCGCCGCCGCGGCCGAGGTGGCCGACCCGCCGGAGGGCTTCGGCGTGGACGAGCTGCGGCTGACCGACTACGTCTCGGCCAACGCCGCGCTCTACACCCAGGGCCACCCGCTCTGGGCCGACCTCTCGACCGCCGTCGCCACCCCGCCCGGCTGGACCTGGCACCACGCGGTCGGCCGGGCCGCCCCCGGCTGGCGGCGGATGGAGCTCGTCCCGGTCGAGGTCAAGGCGCTGCTGCGGCACCACGGCGGCCTGGCCACCTCCGCCGCCGACCACACCCGCCGCGGCACCCGCCCCCTGCAGGAGCGCCGGGCGGTGCACTTCTCGCTGGCCAAGGACGGCGGCGACCCGATCGGCGTCCCCGAGGACCTGGTGCAGCGCGCCGAGCAGCGCCTCGGCTACCGGCTGCCCGACGCCTACCGCACCTTCCTCAAGCTGGGCGGCGGCCGCGCCCCGGTCGGCGTGGCGCTGGACACCGAGCTCGGACTGCTGCTCGACCAGCCCTTCCTGACGCTCACCGAGGAGTACGGCACCGAGGACGTCGTGTACGCCAACAAGTGCCTGCGCGACCACCTCACCAAGGACTACCTGGCCATCGCCTACGCGCAGGGCGGCCTGGTCGCGCTCAAGGTGCGCGGCGAGCGGGTCGGTTCGGTCTGGTTCCACCTGCACGACGACGCCCGCGACACCGGCGCCCACGAGGCCCCGGAGGACCGCTGCGCCCGGCTGCTGCTGCCCTGCGGCGAGGACTTCGACGCCTTCCTGCTGCGACTGGCGGGCAGCCCGCCGGAGTTGGAGACGGTCGCGGAGCTGATGGTGGACGGCGGGTTCGCCCGGGCCGTCCCGGTGGGCTGAGGCACGTGGTCTCGGTGGTCGCGGTGGTGTCGGTGGAACGGGGGACGAAGAGGATGCGGACAGGGGTGAACCGGGCGTGGTGACGTACGCGCAGGCGCAGGAGCTCGCCGAGGAGTGGATCAACGGCGGGGTACCGCGCTCGCAGCAGCGCGAGGTACGGGTCCGGGAGTTCGACCTGGGCTTCGTCTGCTGGGCGGTGGCGCCCGCGGGCCAGGCCGAGGGCACGGACGGTACGGGCGGCGGCACGGGGGAGGCGCGGCTGGTGATCGCCCGGGACTCGGGCGCCAGCACGCTGTGGCCCGCGCTGCCCGTCAACGAGGTGGTCCGGCAGTACGAGGAGGTCTACGGGCGGCCGGTGGCGGCCAACCCGGCGGGGGCGGCGAAGCCGGCGCCCGGGCCGGTGGAGGCCACCTCCTTCCTGCTCAGCCCGCCGCAGTGGCTCCAGGAGGCGGGGGCCGCGGCGATCGCGGCGGAGGCGGAGCGGCTCGGGACGGCTCCGGCCGACCCGCAGGGGGCGCAGGCTGCTCCTGCTCCTGCTCCTGCCGCCCCGGCTGCCGCCGCGCCCGTCGAGGAGCCGCCCGCTCCGACGCCGTGGCCCGCGCCGGCCGCTCCGGCGGTGCTGACCGAGCCGCCGGTCTCCGGCCGGCCCGCCG
The DNA here is from genome assembly GCF_040629945.1 of Kitasatospora sp. NPDC005856. Classification (NCBI taxonomy): domain Bacteria; kingdom Bacillati; phylum Actinomycetota; class Actinomycetes; order Kitasatosporales; family Streptomycetaceae; genus Kitasatospora; species Kitasatospora sp. NPDC005856. The sequence goes on from NZ_JBEXWT010000056.1 coordinate 60,045, forward strand.
GGGACGCGCCGACCATGCTCGCGCCGCCGCCCGGGCACGAGGAGCCGGTCGTCGCTCCGCAGCCCCCGCAGCCGCAGCCGCAGGCCGTTGCGCCGGTGCCGCCTGCGCCCGTCGCGCCAGTCGCTCCTGATGGGCCGGGTCCGTCGGCCGGGGCCGACGCCGCGGCGACCGTCCTGATGCCCGAGGGGCTGCGGATCACGGGTTCGGACCTGCCCGAGCCCGCCGCGCCGGCGGGTGCCGAGGCCGCGACCATGCTGATGCCGCCGACGGGCGGCGGCAGCGGCATGCCTCCGCTCGCCCCGCCGGCCCCGCCGGCTCAGGCACCCGCCCCGGCCGCCGAGCCGGCGCCGACCCTGCTCGCCTCGCCGGACGCCATGCCCGGGCTGATGGGCCTGCCGGGTGCCCCGGCCGCCCCGCCCGCCGGTGGTGCGCCGGTGGAGCACGCGCCGACGATGCTGGCCCCGCCCGGCGGTCCGCCCGGCCTCGCCGGCCTGCCCGGTGCCCCGGCTCCGGGTGCCCCTGTGCCCGGTGCCCCGGCCCCCGGTGTCCCTGCGCCCGGTGCCCCGGCTCCGGGTGCCCCCGCGCCCGGCGCCCCGGAGGGCGGACCCGGCCGCGG
>NZ_JBEXWT010000057.1:0-60158 GCF_040629945.1 Kitasatospora sp. NPDC005856
GATCCCTCAATCCCACAAGATCAGCACGCTCAACGCCCACGGTCCTCGCAACTCCCACAGATCGCGGGTGTTGCGAGGACCGTTAGAACCCAAGCCCCACGGGTTGGGGCCTTCGCGCGTTTGTCAGGCCCGAGCTCGGTCGGCCGCCGCGGGGCGGTGGGCAGGCGCCTGCACGCTCCGGTCTCGTCCGGTCCCGTCCGGCCGCGAGGCGAGCTGGTCCGCGCCGCAGGACGGGCCGGGCGCCAAGGACGTCGTGAACCGTCCCCACCTCCCGTCCGCCCGCCGTGTCCGGAGCTCCGCTCGTCGGGGTGGCGGCCCGCGACCGCCACGGCACGCCGCCCGGGCTGCGCCGGTTCAGCCGCGGGCGGGAGTCCGACCTCGGGCAGCCGACCCTTCCCGTACGTCGCCGGGGGCTCCCTGTCGCGGAGTCCTCAGGGTGTGGGTGCGGTGAGGTACCGCTGGATCGTGGGGCCGACCCAATCGACGATCTCCTCGGGGCGGAGCGCCACGCTCGCCGGGAACCGCAGGACATAGCGCGTCAGGGCGAGCCCGAGCACGGTGGAGGCGCACAGGGCCGCCCGGGCCTGGGCCTGCTCCGGCTCGGGGCTCACCCGGCGGGCCAGCGGGATCAACTGGTCGCGCAGCACGCTCTGCGTGCGGTCGGCGACGGTCGGGTCGGTGACGCCGACCCGCAGCAGTGCGGTGAGTTCCTCGTTCTCCTCCCACAGGGTGAGGAAGTGGCGCACCAGCGTCCGGCCGATCTCCTCGCGCGGCTCGACGGGCAGGCCGGGCAGGCCGGGGTCGATCGAGACGGCCGCCGCGAACAGGCCGGCCTTGTTGCCGTAGTACCGCATCACCATCGACGGGTCGATCTGCGCGTCGCGCGCGATGGCCCGGATGGTCGCCTTCTCGTAGCCGTCGGCCGCGAACCGCTCGCGGGCTGCGGCGAGGATCGTCGAGCGGGTGGCGTCGGAACGCCGGGCGGCCTGTTGGTTCTCTGTGCTGCCGGTCATGCCAACGAATGTAGGCCAACGCTTGTTGACAGTCCAGGCTTCGCGGCTCTACGTTGGCCAACAAGCGTTGGCCAACAAGTGTTGGCAACAGCGCGCCGCCGAATCCGGTGCGGCGCCGGCCGGCCTCGGTGCCGGTGGACGACCGATAGCGAGAGGAAGGACCGACCATGGCCGAGTTGCGGAGCCTGGACCCGAGCACGCCGCTGTTCGCACAGGTCGAAGAGGAGACCGGGCCGATCGTCCTGGCCAACACCTTCGTCGTCCCGGAGGAGAGAGCCGAAGCGTTCCTGGCCCTCTTCCGCAGGCAGGCGGAGTTCATGGAGGCCCAGCCGGGGTTCGTCTCCCTGCAGATGCACAAGGGGACGGCAGGCAGCCGGCTCATGATGAACGTCGCGGTCTGGGAGTCGACCCGGGCGCTCGCCGCAGCGTTCGGCAACCCCGAGTTCCAGCGCATGGCCGCCGAATTCCCCGACGGCGTCGTGTCGTACCCGCACATCTTCGAGCGGACCGACGTCTGACGCGGCGGCTGCAGCCCAGGTGAGGGCAGTCGGAGCAGCCCTGCCCTCACCCGCCCCACCCGCGTCGGCCCGCGCCACCCGGCGCGTCCTCGGCCACCCGCCGAACCGCGCCCCCGAACCGCGCCCCCGGAACGAACCCCAAGGAGAAGCACCGTGACACTGAAGAACGTCAACACCGTCCTGGTCACCGTCGTGGCCCTGTTCGTCCTCTACCTCGGGCTGATCTTCGTCCTGGCCCCCGGATCCTTCACCCAGGGCGTCGGTCTGCCGCACCCGCCCGTCGGCGACGCCGGCGGCTTCCTCGTCATGAAGGGCAACCGCGAACTGGCGATGAGCCTGGTCATCGGCATCCTGCTCGTGACGGGCCACCGCCGCGCTCTGGGCTGGGTCCTGCTGATGGAAGCCGTCGCCCCGTTCGGAGACATGATCAACGTCCTGGCCCACCACGGCTCCCTCGCCGCCGCGTTCGGCATCCACGGCCTGACCTCGGCGCTGATCACGGCCACTGGACTACTGGTTCTCCGCGAGACCGGCAGGACCACCCGCCGAGCCCCCGTCCCGGCGTCCGCCGAACCGACCCTCCGATGACAGCGGCGGCTCCCTGGTCGTCATGGGCGTCCGCGACGTCTTCCCGGCAGTTGCTCCCGCTCCCCGAGCATGGCCACTGACCGCGGTCGTGGTCTCGGTTCCGGCCTCGTCCACCCCGTCCAGCCGGGTCCGGACAACGCCTGGTCACTTGTTCCACCGCAGGTCAGGACACCGTGCGGACCCCGGCGAACACCAAGCTGGGGAATTGGAAAGCGTGTTGGGGGCACCCCCTCACGAGTTCGAATCTCGTATCCTCCGCCTTCACGAAGGCCCGGACCGCACCACGCGGCCCGGGCCTTCGTCGTTCCGCCCTCACCGGTACGTGCTGCCTCCGACCGGCTTCGGCGGGACCCGTCCGTACGGGCGGGCAGGAACCGATCACTCCGACGGCCCGTCATCTCCACGGGGAACGCCGCAGGCTCGACGCCCCTTGCGCTCTTCACCGCCGAGGTCCGAGGAGATCCATGGTCGACACCGTCAACTCACTGGTCACCCGCGTTCACGAACTGCTGGTGGCACACCTGACCAACAGCGCCGCCGGGGTGGCGCCGGGGCGGGACGCCTCCTCGCTGCTGGGCGCGTTCCTCGGTGCCCCGCGGGCCGTCGACGTCGCCGCCGGCTTCCAGGACATCGTCGGGCGCGCCACGGCGCTCGGCCCCGAGGGCATGTGGCTCGCCGCCGCGGCCCACTCGAGCCTCAGCGGCCTGGCCCTCGCCCGCGGGCAGGCGGAGCAGGCGATCCTCCACCTCGAGGCCGCGGTGGCAGCCGGCTACAACGACTGCGTGGCGCTCCACATGGCCCCGACGCTTCCGCTGCACCACGACCCCCGCTTCCGAGCCCTGTACCAGCGGATGCGCATCACCCAAGCGGACCTCGACGAACTCTTCTGGCTGCACCAGGAACTGCAGACGGCGGTGCGGGAGGCCCAGAGCGCGACCGTCGACAACATCGGCCGCCTCGACACCGGGGTGTCCCTGCTCCCGCAGGCCCCCCTGCCCACCCGCGAACCGCACACCCCCGGCGTCCTGATCACCCGCATCGACCTCGCCGCGGTCCAGACGGCGCTCCAACAGGCCGCGATCAAGGCGGAGTTCCAGCGCAGCTCCGGCAACACCAGCCTCAGTCTCATCGACGACACCTGGGACCACCCCCGCGCCCGGCTCGACGCCTGGCACGCCGAGGAGCTGGAGACCCGGCGCATGCGGGCCGCCGCGGCCCGCGCTTTCGTCGAACGCCCCGGCGCCGGATCCACGCTCCTCCCCTGCCCGCCGCTGGGCTCGATCCGCTACCCGGCCTGAGGAGCGCCGAACGGCCGCGGTCGCCGAACGGCCGCGGTCGCCGAACGGCCGTGGTCGCCGGCGGGGCTCCCCCTCAGGAGGGAGGCACGGCCCCGCCCCGGCGGGATCCGCGATCCTCGCCGGCCCGGTTGACTCGGGGCATCGACGACCGGGGAGGCAACCATGCTGCGCGAACGAATCGGACGGCTGGCGGCACAGATCACCGCGGCGGCGCTGCTGGCCGGCACGGCCGCGGTGCCCGCCGCGGCGGCACAGGAGACGGGACCGGCCGACATCCGGGCGGCCATCGAGGCGGTTCCGGGCCTGCACATCGTGGAGGAGAGGCCGGCCGCGGCCGGGTTCCGCTTCTTCGTCCTGACCCTGCACCAGCCCGCCGACCACCGGCACCCCGAGAAGGGCGGCTTCGAGCAGCGCCTCACGCTCCTGCACCGGGGCACCGACCGACCGACCGTGCTGTACACCAGCGGCTACACCGTCTCGACCGCCCAGAGCCGCGTGGAACCGGCCGAACTGCTGGACGCCAACCAGGTGAGCACCGAGCAGAGGTTCTTCGGCACCTCCCGGCCCGAACCGGCGGACTGGGACGACCTCGACATCCAGCAGGCCGCGGCCGACCACCACCGGGTGGTCGAGGCGCTGCACCGGGTCTACCGGGCGGCCTGGATCTCCACCGGCGGCAGCAAGGGCGGCATGGCCACCGTCTACCACCGTCGCTTCTACCCGCAGGACGTGGCCGGCTCGGTCGCCTACTCCGCGCCGAACAACACCGACGACCGCGAGGACTCCGCCTACCTCGACTTCCTGCGCACCGTCGGCACCCCCGAGTGCCGCGGCGCCCTCCAGGCCGCCCAGCGGGCCCTGCTGGAACGCCGCACCACCCTGGTCGCCAGGTACCAGGCGTGGGCGGACTCCCGGGGAGACGGCTTCCAGCTGACCGGGAGTGCCGACAAGGCCTTCGAGATCGCCGTGCTGCGGGCACCGTTCATGTTCTGGCAGGGCCACGGACTGGCCGCCTGCCCGGCCGTGCCCGCTCCGGACGCCTCCGACGACGCGCTGTACGACTGGCTCTCCGGAATCGCCCAACTCCCGGTCTACACGGACTCGGTGGCGAACCAGTTCGTCCCGTACTTCTACCAGTTGGGCACCCAGCTGGGGTACTTCCCGGTCGAGACGGCCCACCTGGCCGACCTGCTCCGCTACCCCGGTGCCACCGAGCCGCGCAGCTTCGTCCCCCGCGACATCCCGTTGCACTACCGACCCCAGGCGATGCGCGACGTGGACCGCTGGGTCCGCACCCGCGGCGACCGGCTGATGTTCGTCAACGGCGGCGCCGACCCGTCGGTGGCCGAGCCGTTCCGGCTGGGCCAGGGCACCCGGGACTCCTATCTGTTCCAGGTGCCGGGGGGCACCCACGCGGCCCGCATCGCCCGGCTGCCCGCCGCCGAAGCCGCGACGGCCACCGCCACCCTCCGCCGCTGGGCGGGGATCTAGCGGCCACGAGCCCGGATCGCGGCTCCCTCCCCCGGTTCACGAAGGCTCCGACCGGTTCACCGGTCGGAGCCTTCGTCCTGTCCAGCCGAACAGCGAAGCGCCGGGGCCACCCTGCCGGCAGCGTCCGGCCACAGTCCCCGGGCGTCGCGAGCATCGATTACTGGAAGAAAAGGGAGACTAGTTCTCTCGGCAAGTCAAGACGAGTCACTGGACACGAAGACTTGCGCCATGCAAATATCAGTCGTCCGCCGGACGGCGGAGACACAGGGAGGGAATGGCATGTCGCAGGAACAGCAGCAGTTCATTTCGGTGCCGGTACCGAGCCAGCACGTCACGCAGGTGTACGCGCTCCTCGCGGAGCTCGCCGGAGTGACGGCGGGGGCATCGAAGGAGGGGACCGCCGGCCTGCCGGAGGACGGCGAATGGCCGTTCGTCGAGTGGAGCGTGCAGGACCTGCGCAGACTGACGGAGGACCAGCTGGACTCCGTGCAGACGGTCACCCGCGTACTGGACATCCTGGCCGAGCAGCCGGGCGGCCGGGTCAGTTACACGTCCCTCGTCGAGGCGCTCGATGTGGACCGCAAGCGCCTGCGCGGAGTCCTGTCCGCCTTCACCCGCGTCGTGCACAAGCACTACGGCCGACGGAACTGGCCGATGACGTGGGTGGAGGCCCTCAGCGACGAAGCCGAGTTCAAGTCCGAGTTCTTCTACACGGTGAACGAGACCATCGCCACGCGGTGGCGGGAGGTTCGCGCGCAGGGCTGACGACGGCTCGCATCCCGAGGCCCGGACCGCGACGTGCGGGCCGGGCCTCGGGCCTCGGAACTTCGATGTGCCGGAAGGGGGCGAGTGCCCCGGCGGAGGTGTCCGATTCGTTCAAGACCGGGCGGGTGGGGGGTGCCTAGCGTGGCGGGCATGGACAGTACTTCTGCACCGCGGTTCGCCTTCGTCGGGCTGGCCGTTTCGGACGTGGCGGCATCGGTCTCCTTCTACCGGCGGTTGGGGGTGGAGTTCCCCGAGGGGGTCGACGGGGAGGCTCACGTCGAGGGCGCGCTGCCGGGTGGGCCGCTGCTGGTGCTCGACGCCGAGGCCACCATCCGGTCGTTCCATCCCGGCTGGCAGCCGCCGAGCGGGGGCACCCGGAGCGCGCTGGCGTTCCGCTGCGCGAGCCCCGCAGAAGTGGACGTGCTGTACGGGGAGTTGACCGGCGCCGGGTACCACGGGGAGCTGAAGCCGTGGGACGCCTTCTGGGGGCAGCGGTACGCCGTGGTGCACGATCCGGACGGCAATGGGGTGGACCTGCTCGCACCGCTCTAGCCGGAGAGCAGGGCGGTCACCGTCATACCGGCCAACTCCCTGACGTCGCGCGCGAAATGGGCCTGGTCCGCGTAGCCGGTCCGGGCCGCCGTGTCGGCCAGCGGGACGCCGGAGCGGGCGAGCGCCAGGGCGCGCTGCATGCGCAGGATCCGGGCGAGGGTCTTGGGGCCGTAGCCGAAGGCGGCCAGTGAGCGGCGGTGGAGTTGGCGCGCGCCGAGGCCGACCGCACCGGCCGTCTCGGCGACGGACCGCCCGGTGGCGAGCGAACCGGCCACCGCGCGGATCAGCGGGTCCTCGGGCGGTGATTCGGCCGCCAGGCGCAGGGCCAGGACTTCCAGGGCGGCGGCCGGGTCGGGGGCGGCGTCGATGCGTCCGGTGAGGCGACGGACCTCGGCAGCGGGCCGTAGATCGGCCAACTCGACGCGGCGGTCCAACAGTTCGTGGGCGGGGACGCCGAGCAGGGCGGGGGCGGCGCCGGGCCGGAAGCGCACGCCGGCCCAGGGGCCGAGCAGGCCGGGGCCGGGGCGGAAGGCCCGGGTGTCCGGTCCGGCGACCAGCAGCCGGCCTTCCGTCCACAGCAGGTCCATGCAGCCGTCGGGGAGGACCGGTCCGGCGCCACTCGTGGGCCGCGGGGCCCGCTTCGTCCACACGACCGCGCCGGGCAGCCGGGACGGACGCTCCAGGTACGAGGCGGACGACGACTCCATGACGCGAGGCTACGCGCCGCGGGAGGAGCGGGCACGGACGCCGGTGGCCCGGCCGCGCGGAGCGGTCGGGGCCACCGGGCCGGAGGGGTGAGGGCCGGGCTCAGCCGACCGACTCGACCGCCGGTTCCGCCGGAGCTTCGGCTCCCGCGTCGGCGGCCTTCCGGCCGTCGCGCATCAGCACCAGGGTGAGCGCCGCGGCCGCGACGACCGCGATGCCTCCCACCGTGAAGGTGGTGGAGGTGGCGGTGTTGAACGCCTCCCGGGCCGTCGCGACCAGTCCGCCGTCCCCGGTGGAGCCGGCCACCGCGAGCGCGCCGGTGATGTCGTGGCGGGCGGCGGAGGGGGCGGCGGCGGGCATCGCCCCGGTGTAGGTGCTGGAGAGCACGGTGCCGAGGATGGCCACGCCGAGCGCCGCGCCGGACTGCTGGATGGTGTCGTTGAGCGCGGAGCCGACGCCGGCGTGCTCGCTCGGGATGGCGCCCATCAGCGCGTTGGCGGCGGCCGGCATGCCGAGGCCGGAGCCGATGCCGAGCACCAGCATGGCCAGGGCGACCTTGGTGAAGCCGTCGCCGACCGAGAGGGTGGCCAGCAGTCCGAAGCCGCCCGCGATGATCAGCATGCCGATCGAGGTGAGCACCCGCGCCGGGACCTTCTTGCCGAGCACCGCGCCGAGCGCGTTGAACACCAGCGAGGCGATGGCCAGCGGGATGAAGGCGAGGCCGGTGTCGGTGGGCGAGAACTCCAGCACGAACTGGAGGTGCTGGGTGAGGACCAGCATCAGCCCGCCGGTGGCGAAGGTCAGCAGGACGAGCGAGAAGCTGGCGCCGGTGAAGACCCGGTTGCGGAACAGGTTGAGCGGGACCATCGGCGAGTCGGTGCGGACCTGCCGGACGGCGAAGCCGGTCAGCGAGGCCACCGCGAGCAGGAGCGCGCCGAGGGTGCTCGCACTGGTGAAGCCGTCCCGGGGCAGCACGATGATCGTCCAGACCAGCGCCACCATGCCGACCATCGACAGCACCATGCCCGGCAGGTCGGGGCGGCGCCACGGTCCCTTGGACTCCGGCATCAGCAGCAGCGCGGCGAGGACGGCGACCGCCGCGATCGGCACGTTGAGCAGGAAGACCGCGCCCCACCAGAAGTGCGCGATCAGCGCGCCGCCCAGTACCGGACCGCCGACCAGGCCGATCATGGCCACCGCGGTCCAGGCGGCGATCGCCTTCGGGCGCTCCTCGTCGTCGAAGACGGTGATCAGGATGGAGAGGGTGCTCGGCATGACCAGCGCGCCGCCGACGCCCATCAGGACGCGTCCGGCGATCAGCTCACCGGGGCTGTCGGCGTACGCCGCGACCAGTGAGGCCGCGCCGAACAGCGCCAGTCCGACGATCATCACCTTCCGCCGTCCGAAGCGGTCGGAGAGGCTGCCCGAGGTGAGCAGCAGGCCGGCGAAGACCAGGATGTACGAGTCGATGATCCACTGGATGTCCTGCGCCCCGGCCTTGAGGTCCTCCGCGATCGGCGGGATGGACACCGTGAGCACCATGTTGTCGATCACCAGCACCAGGCTGCTGAGACAGAGCACGACCAGAATGAGCCAGCGCTGCGGATGACGTTGCACGGCGTTTTCCCCCTTTGGACTTCTCGCTTCGGGCCCCGGCCTGCGGGCTTCGAGCCTCGGGCTGCGAGCTTCGACCTGCGGACTTCGGGCCCCGGCCTGCGGGCTGCGGGCTGCGGCGCGGGCACACCGCCCTCCGTCCCCAGGGGTACGGTGTGCGCCGCTCCGAACACTGTACGGACAACCGCACACTGTTCGCAACGCCGTACACCGTTCAATCTCCGTACGCTGTTCGCTCCCCCGTACACTGTTCGAAGCAACCTGTGACAAGCTGCGCCGGACCGGATCGCATCCGGACGATCGACGCTTGGCGATTGGCGAGGAGGGCCCGATGGCGGCCAATTCAGAGGACGGCACGACCCCGGGCATCCCCATGCCCTGGAACCGCCCCCAGCGACGACGGGAACAGCCCGCCCTCAGCCGCGAGCAGATCGTCGCCGAGGCCCTCGCGCTGCTGGAATCCGACGGCATCGAGGCGCTGAGCATGCGCAAGCTCGCCGCCCGGCTGAACGCCGGCGCGACCTCGCTCTACACCCACGTCGCCAACAAGGACGAACTGCTCGCCCTGGTCGTCGACCAGGTCTTCGGCACCCTCCCGCAGCCCGAGGCCGAGGGCTGCGAGGACCCGAAGGTCTGGCGCGCGAGGGTCATGGAGAGCGCCGAGAGCATGCGCGCGGCCATCATGCGCTACCCGTGGATGGTCTCGGTGATCGGCGACGTCGGGATGATCTACCTCGGCCCCAACTGGATGCGGCTCTCCGAATCCATGCTGGCCGTACTGGACACGGCCGGTTTCGAGCTCGGCGAGGCCAACGACGCGATGAACGCGGTGATGGGCTACACGATCGGGACCGCCTGCGTGGAGGCCTCCTGGGTGACCGCGCTGGCCCGCAGCGGCCACGACGAGCAGGAGTGGATGAACCGGCTCCTGCCCGTCGTCATCGAGGCCACCAAGGAGTTCCCGCGGCTGCACCGGCTGTACACCACCGAGGTTCCGGACGAGGTCGCGGCGGGCCGGGACAGCGGTTTCACCCGGGGCGTCAACGTCATCCTGGACGGGATCGAGGCGGCCCAGGCCGGGCGCCGCCAGAACTGAGGCGGCCCAGGCCGGGCGCCACCGGAACCGAGACGGCCCAGGCCGGGCGCCACCGGAACCGAGACGGCCCAGGCCGGGCGCCACCGGAACCGAGGCGGCCCCCGGGGTGCTCAACTCCCGCTGAGCGCCTGCACCTCCGCGTACCCCGGCACCGGACCGACCGGCTCGCCCGCCGCGACGGCAGCCGCCGCGGCCACCGCCGCCGCCAGTGCCGCGCGGTAGAGCAGCGAGCCCAGGCTGACCCGGGCCACCCCGAGCTCGGCCAGCTCGGCCAGGCCCGGGCCGGCCGGCGTCCAGAGGATGTTGAGCGGGACGGCGAGCGCGCCGACCAGCCGCCCGATGACCGCGGGATCGGACACCCCGGGGACGAACACGCCGTCCGCGCCCGCCTGCTGGTAGGCGTCCAGGCGCCGGAGCGCCTCCGCCTCGGGGGCGTCCTGTCCGCACCAGTAGGTGTCGGTGCGGGCGTTGACGAACAGCTCCGGTGCGGCCGCCTTCACCGCCGCGATCTTCGCGGCGTGGCGGGCGGCCGGGGCCAGCGTGCCGTCCGCCCGGCCGTCCTCCAGGTTGATGCCGACCGCTCCGGCCTTCGCCAACTCCACGGCCAGCTCGGCGACTTCGTCCGGGTCGTCACTGAACCCGGACTCCGCGTCGACACTGAGCAGGAAGCCTCCCCGCCCGAGCCGGCGCGCCAGCCGTACGGTCTCCGCGCGGGTGGCGGCGGCACCGTCGGGCAGTCCGGCGACGGCCGCCACGCCCAGGCTGGTGGTGCCGATCGCGGCGTGGCCCCGGGCGGCGAGGGCGACGGCCGAGGCGTGGTCCCAGGCGTTGGGGAGCAGCAGCGGGCGGCCGGGACGGTGGTGCAGGGCGGCGAAGGGGGTCATCGGGTGTTCTCCATCGGGTCGTGGGTGGGATTTCCGGTCGCGTTCGCCGGGCTGACCATGCTGTGGGCCGGATCCGTCACGCTCCGGCCTGACCCGCCAGGCTCCCGACCGAATCCGCGTAGTAGTACCCGGCCCCGGAGACGTGGCGGACGATCCGCCGGAAGCTCCACCCCGTCCCCGGCGAGTCGTCCAGCCGTTCGTCCGGCAGTGCGGCGACCCGCCGGGACCAGATCCCGGCCAGCCGGGTCAGTCGGCTGCGGGCCTCGTCCAGGTCGGCGACGGTGAACGGGGCGAGGTCGGCCGGGGTGGTGACGTTGGAGCCGTGCCAGTGGTCGGGTTCGGTCGGCTCGCCGGCCACGCGGGCCTCCAACTCGGCCAGGTGGTCGATGAGATGGTCGGTGATACGGCGAACCGCCTTGTGCGGCGTGTAGGTTCGGCCGTCGGCGTTGACGATCGGGCGACCGTCCCAAGCCGTCCAGCCGACCGCGAGGGTGAGCACGTGGTCGACCATCTCCGCTACCAGCGCGCCGAGTTCGGCCGTTCCGAGCTCCGGAGCGGACGGCGCGGACAGCACGGACGGCGCGGAATCCCCGTCCGGCGCGGAATCCCCGTCCGGCGCGGAATCCGCGTCCGGCGTGCCGGTGTCCGCCGGATCGGAGGCGCCGTACAGGATGCCCTCGGCGATGACCAGCGCCTGCGCGCGGCCCGGGCAGCTCCGGGGCGGGGCGCCGAAGGTGAGCGCGACGCCCTCCGGCGCGCCGGACTGGGCGGCCGCGATGTCGAGCAGGACCCGCGTCCCCGCCGGTACCGCGACCCCGCCGACCTCGGTCGCCCGGGCGGCGACCCTCCGCATCGTCCGGACCGGCGGATCCTCGCGCAGCACGACGGAGAGACCGCCCTCGTGCCGGCGGGCGCCCTCGACCAGCGCGGCGGTGGCGTCGCAGGCCTGGACGAGCAGGCCGATCCGGTTCGCGGCCGTCTCCTCGTCCCGGTCCCCCATCGCGGGCAGCAGCCGGGCCACCGCCGCGTCCGCCGCCGGATCGTGCGGCGCGTCGGCGAAGTACGCCCGGGACACCGTCGCGACGTCCCGCGCCACGGCCTCCGGGTCGGCCAGGCCGAGCTCCGCCGCGAGCACCCTGACCACCCGCAGCCGCACATCGGGCTCGAAGCCACCCGCGGCGGCCACGCGCAGCCGGTCCTGGTCCAGTCGCTCCAGGTCGGCGAGCACCAGCGCCCGGCGGCGGGCGTGCGGTTCGCCGGAGCTGAACCGGGCGACGGCGGACCGCAGCCAGGCCACGGTGCCGGGGGCGCCGCCGGGCGCTCCGGGCGCCACCGACCCGCCGAGCGACCCGGCAGCCGACCCGGCGGCCGACCCGGCGGGCTGCGGGACCAGTGCCGGGTCGGCCAGCGCCGCCGTCACGTCGTCGTAGCGGGAGAAGGTCATCGTCGCGGGGCCGGAGACCACCGTGGTTTCGCTCATGCCGTCATCGTGGCCCCGGGTCGTTTCGGCCCCGGCCGAAACGTGCGGGGGCGACCCTGGAGGCATGTCCCCGGCTCCGCTCCCCCACGCGGCCCCACCACCTCACCCGACCCGGCGCCCGTACGCACCCTCGTGCCCCGACCATGGAGGCATGACACTCGCCGCCCTCGCCGCCCTGCTCGCCGACCCCACCCGCGCCGCCATCTGCACGGCGCTGCTCGACGGCCGCGCCTGGACCGCCGGCGAGCTGGCCCGCCACGCGCGCGTGGCCCCGTCCACGGCCAGCGAGCACCTGTCCCGGCTGATCGCGGGAGGGCTGCTGGCCGAGGAGCGGCAGGGCCGGCACCGGTACGTCCGGCTGGCCACGCCCACGGTGGCCACGCTGATCGAGGACCTCACCGTCTTCGCCGAGTCCGGCCCGGGCCCCGCGACCGCGCCCCGCAACCTGACCGAGGCCACCCGGCTGAGTGCCGAGGCCCGCGCCCGCACCTGCTACGACCACCTGGCCGGACGCCTCGGCGTGGCCGTGTCGGACGCGCTGCTCGCCCGCGGCCTGGTCACCGAGGAGGGCGGGCTGGCCGTCACCGAGCGCGGCCGGGAGTGGCTGACCACGCAGGCGATCGAGCTGCCGCCGCGCGCCGGCCGCCGGGGCGGACGCCCGGTGGTGCGCGGCTGCCTGGACTGGACGGAGCGCCGCACCCACCTGGGCGGAGCGCTGGGCGCGGCGCTCTGCCGGGCCGCCCTGGACCGCGCCTGGGTGGAGCGGATCGGCTCCGGCCGGGCCGTTCGGGTCACCCCGGACGGTGGCCGGGCGCTGCGCGAACTCCTCGGCGTGGAGCTGCCCTGACGGCGGTCCCGGCAGCCCATCGATTCCGCTCGGTCCATCGACCCCGCTCAGCCGCTCATCGACTCCGCTCAGCCCATCGACTTCGCCCCGTCCAGCGACTCCCGGATGATGTCCGCATGCCCGGCGTGCTGCGCGGTCTCGGCGATCACGTGCAGCAGCACCCGCCGGGCCGACCAGGCCGTGCCCGGCGGGAACCAGGGGGCCGGCGGCAGCTCATGGGCGAGGTCGAGGTCGGGCAGGGCCCGGATCAGCTCGTCCGTCCCGCGCGCCACCCGCTCGTACTCGGCGAGCAGCCCGGCCAGCGTGTCGCCCTCCATCATCCGGAACTGGGCCGCCCAGGCGTCCGCGTCGTCGCTACCGTGCTGCCCCTGCCGGCCCCGCATGGCCTCCGCGCCGCCGGTCATGAACCGCGCCCAGCGCGCCTCGACCGCCGCCACGTGCTTGATCAGGCCGCCGAGGCACAGCTCGCTGACCGTGGTGCGCTCGGCCGCCTGCGCGTCGTTGAGGTCCCGGACGGTGCGCCGCAGCAGGTCGCGGTGCTTGTCCAGCGTCTCGACGAGGTCCTCGCGCTCACCCATGAGCCGTCCGCACCCGATCCGACCCCACCCGCTCCGACCTCATGGCCCCTTGGTCACGCCACCCCATCAGACGTCCTCCGTCTTCGGCTGCTCGCCGACCGTCCGCCCGATGTCGATCAGCCCGAAGGCCGCACCCTGCGGGTCACCGACCGCCGCGAACCGGCCGAACGGGCTGTCCATCGGCCCGAAGTACACCTTGCCGCCGCGCGCCGTCAGCCGGCCGATCGCGGCGTCGGTGTCGTCGACCGCGAAGTAGACGCTGATGTACGAGGGCGCCTCGGGCGGCAGGAAGTCGCCCTCCGCTCCCATCCGGCCCAGCACGATCCGATCGCCGACCCGGAACATCCGGTAGTCGAACTCCCCGCCCTCCATCTTCTTCACGCCGTACGGGAAGACCGCCGGGAAGAAGGCGTCGGCCTTCGCGGGCTCGCGGGTCACCAGCTCGGCCCAGGTGTAGGCGCCGGGCTCGCCCTGCTTCTCGAAGCCCTCGTGCCGACCGGCCTGCCAGACGCCGAACACCACCCCGGCCGGGTCCTTGGCGATCACCATCGTGCCGAAGTCACCGATCCGCATCGGCCCCATGACCACCTCGCCGCCGTTGGCGCGGATCCGCTCCGCGGTGGCGGCGGCGTCCGGCGAGGCCAGGTACAGGCACCAGGCGGACTGGGCCTCCGCGCCCGGCATCGGCGGCACGATCGCGGCGACCGCCTTCCCGTCCGAGTACGCCTGGGTGTAGTTGCCGAACTCCGACGAGCTCTCGCCGAAGGTCCAGCCCAGCACGTCAGCGTAGAAGGCCTTGGCGCCCTCCAGGTCGGTGAACATCGCGTCGGCCCAACAGGGTGTGCCCTCAGGTAGCGCAGCCATCTCTCTGCCCTCGTGTGTGGCGAAGTGCGCGCGCCGGAGGGCGCACGCCGGCCCCCGCTTCGCCAGCCTAGCCACGACGCGGCGCACCCGCGCGGGATGGCCCGCACGGGTGCGTCCCTTCGGCGTCAGCCGCCCGACGACAGGCGCAGCGAGGTCGTCCCCAGGCCGGTCGGGCCGAGCGGCACCCGGCCGGCCGAACCCGCGCCGGCCGAGGTCTCCGGCCCTGCGGGGGCCGTCGGCGCCTCGGCAGTCGCCGCCGTGGCCGTCCGCCGGGCCTGCGAGGCCTCCGCCAGGTCCCGTCCGGCGCCGAAGTGCCGCTCCAGATCGGCCGGGCCGTACCGGAGACAGCCCTCGTGCCAACCCAGGATGCCCGCGAGCCAGTTCTCCAGCTCCACCACGTATCCGTCGAGCAGCTCCCTGGCCGCCGGCTCCAGCCCGAAGTCCTCGTACATGACCGGGAGTTCCTTCTGCGCGACGTGCTGGAACTGGTCCAGTCGCGAGTGCATCAGGTCGTCGACGATCCGGACCGCCGCGTCGTAGCCGCAGTTGAAGAAGTTCTGCACCACCAGGACGACGTTGTGCAGCTCGCCCTCGTACTCGACCTCCTTCTGGTACGAGAAGAGGTCGTTCATCATGCACGCGTAGTCCATCGCGGAGTTCTCCAGCGCGCGCATCGAGCCGTGGTCGTACACCTCCTGCGGCACGGTCTTCCCGTGGCCGAGGCGGGAGAGGCTCGTGGTGAGCTCGGAGCCGAAGGTGGAACGGCGCATCTCCAGGTAGTCCACCGGGTCCGGGATCCGGTTCTGGATCTGGTTGCTCAGCTCCCAGATCCAACTGTCCGTCATCGTCTCGACCGCCACCCGGAAACGGTGCCTGGCCTCGACGTCCATCGGACGGGTGGTGCGCTCCCAGATGTCGGCGAGGCCGCGCTCCAGTGCGTTGGCGGGCTCCGGTGCGGGGGCGCCGTCCACCGGCATGAACAGCGACAGCCGGGCGTTGGCGGCCTTGGCGCCGCCGAGGTCGCGGGTGTGCCCGAAGGCCCGGGGGTAGTAGTCGTCGGCCCAGGTGCCCCAGGCCAACCAGGCCGAATCGATGTCGAGTTGGTCGGCCGTGGCGTCCGGGTGGATGCCGGCCGCGCAGAGCGGCAGGTCGTAGTCGCGCATCGACTCGGCGTCCCAGATGCCGGAGGCGAGGACGCCCGGCTCCTGCGTCAGCAGTCCCATCCGCCCGGCCCACTCGATCACCCGTTCCCGGGCCCCGTCCAGGTGCGGGCTCAGCCTGCGGTCGTACGGCAGCCGGAACTCGGGCAGCAGGGACGGCCCGACGGCCTGGTACGGCACGTGGCCGTGCGACCGCGCCCGCCGCGCGGCCGGGCCCACCGCCTCCTCGGCCGCCGGTGGCGCGGCCGGCTCCGCACCGGCGGCTCCCTTGCGCAGGATGTCCAGCGCCGAGGTGCCGATGCCGCCGATCGCATACTGGTCCCACCAGTTGCCGCCCCCGGACGCGCCCGACAAGCCGGGCAGGCCCGACAGGCCCGACAGCCCCGGAAGGCCCGCCGTCCCACCGCCCGAGCCCGGCGCCACCCCGCCGCCCGCACCGCCGGCGCGGCCCGAACCCGCCGCCGCCCCACCGCCGTTCATGTACCGACTGGACCGCAGGTGCCACTCGTGCCCGCCGGCCTGCCAGTCCTGCAGGCCCTTGACGTACGCCATCACCCGGGCGCGGCCGGCCGGGTCGAGCCCGGTCTCCGCGAACAGCACCGGCAGTTCGGTGAACACGGTGTTCTCGAACTGCTGGAGCCGCGAGGTGAGCAGGTCGTTGACCGCCTCCGCGGCCTCCTGGGTGGAGCACTCCAGGAACCGCTCCAGCACCAGGATGCCGTTGCTCAGCTCACCCTCGTCCTCCACCTCCCGCTGGTACGAGAAGATGTCGTTGCGCAGGTGCACCCCGTCGGAGAAGGCGTCCATCAGCACCCGCAGCGCCCGCGAGCCCGACACCTCCTTCGGCACCTCGGCGTCGGCCGCGTACTCGACCAGCTGCGCGGACCAGGGCGCGCCGCCGACCTTGCGGCGCATCTCGATGTACTCGACCGGGTTGGCCACCCGGCCCTCGTTGATGTTGGCGAGTTCCCACAGCGACTCGTCGAGCAGGTTCCGGGTGCTCTCGGCGAACCGGATCCGCCAGTCCTCGCCCATCGCCGGCACGGTGCGCCGCCACAGATCGGCCAGGCCGGCCTCGACCGGGTTCTCCGGCTCGGGCAGCTCGGCGGCCGGGTCGGCCGGCATGAAGAGCGGCAGCCGGTCGAGGTGGGCCTTGCCCGCCTCGCGGTCGTTGGTGCGCTTGAACATGTCGAGGAAGTGGTCGTCGAAGAAGAAGACCCACACGTACCAGTCGGTGACCAGCGACAGCGCCTCGGCGGAGGCGTCGGGGTGGGTGTACGCGCAGAGCAGTCCGTAGTCGTGGGCCTCCAGGTCGGCCTGATCCCAGATTCCGGAACCCTCCAGCATCCCCATCTCCCGGGCCCACGCGGTGGAATGGGCCCGCGCCTCGTCCAGATGGGGGTTGAGGCGTGCCGGGTGCGGCACGTAGAAGGACGGCAGTTCGAACGGCTGGGTCACGGCGGGCGAGCCTTTCTGGACGCGTCGATTGGACCAAGAATGACCCGCCGTCAGCTCGCCTCACCGACACAACCGAAATAGTCATATGAAATGACTCGCAACCCCCATTCCAAACCACCCACCCAGCCGAGCGCCCTCCCCCGCCCAACACGCCCCCTCGCGCGCCCCTCGGGCGAGCCCGGGCTCAGGCCGCGAGGGCGAGGACGAGGGAGGCGGCGGCGGGCGCCAAGTAGACGAGGGGGAAGGGGACGTGGGCGTAGGCGCGGGCGCGGAGGACGGTGATCACGGCACCGAGGAAGTAGAGGATCACGCCGACCGCGGCCGCGTAGCCGACGGCCGGGACGGCGAGGCCGGCCAGCAGGCCGAGGGCGCCGGCCGCCTTGGCGACGCCGAGCCAGGTCCACCAGCCGCGCGGGACGCCGTAGTCGGCGAGGGGCTTCACGACGTACTCGGCGCCGGCGAAGACCGAGTAGGCCGAGAAGCCGACCATGAGGGCGCCGAGGACGGTGACGACGGTGTGGGCGACGGACATTGGAGTGCTCCCATTCGACGGCTGTTCGGTTCGACACTCCCCTGACCCGGGGCGCCCTCCGGATGTGACAGGCGCGGGCAAAAAATTGTCCGTCCGGCCCAGCCGCCACGCCCGGAAACCGCTCCGCCAACGAACAATGCAGCTCTGCCAAGGCCTTGAACAGACACGACTTCCCCGGCTACGGGCGTGTTGACCGGGTACGCCAACGCCGCGTCCACCAGACTGGGCGCCGACCAGACGTCAACTCCGAGGAGGGCAAGCCCGTGAACGTCACCGTTCGGCTCGCACAACAGCCCGAGGCCGACGAACTGCTCGGACGGAGTGCGCTCGCCGCGCTCGTCGGCATGCTGCTGGACCAGCAGGTCCCGATGGAGTGGGCGTTCACCGGCCCGCTGACCATCGCCCAGCGCCTCGGCCACGACGACCTGGACGCCCACGAGATCGCCACCTACAACCCGGAGGAGTTCGTCGCGCTCCTCTCCGCGAAGCCCGCCGTCCACCGCTACCCGGCCGCGATGGCCAAACGGGTGCAGCAGCTCTGCCAGTTCCTCGTCGCGCAGTACGACGGCGACGCCGCCGCGCTCTGGAAGAACGTCCGCACCGGCAAGGAGCTGCTCAGCCGGCTCAACGCCCTGCCCGGCTTCGGCAAGCAGAAGTCGCAGATCTTCCTGGCCCTGCTCGGCAAGCAGTACGGGGTACGGCCGGAGGGCTGGCGCGAGGCGGCCGGGGTGTACGGCGAGGAGGGCGCGCACCGCTCCGTCGCCGACATCACCGGTCCCGAATCCCTCACCCTGGTGCGGGAGTTCAAGCAGGAGATGAAGCGCGCCGCGAAGGAGGCCAAGGCCGCCGCCAAGCCGCGCACCACCACCCGTACGGCCGTCGCCCCCGCCCCGACCGGCGTGCGCTGACCGACCGCCGATCCGCCCCCGACGGACAGCCGACCCACCCGGCCGAGCAGCGCCGGGCCGGGCCTCCTTCCCAGAGCGCGACGCGGGCCCCGGCCGCGCCGCGCGACCGGGGCCCGCGGACAGGACCCGTGAACAGTGCCCCCGAACGGGACCCGTGAACAGGGCCCGCGAACCGGAGCGCTCCGTCAGATCAGGACCGGCTCCTGCTTCTCCACGGTGGAGCCGGCCACGGCCCCGGCCGCCTTGCGCCGCCGCGGCAGCGCGAACATCAGCAGGAAGACCGCGAGCAGCACCCCGGCCACCCACCACATCGCGTGCACGAAGGCCCCGCCGAACGCCGTCCCGACCGCCTCCGGCGCGATCACGTCGTCCATCGCCCCGAAGAAGGCCACCGACACCAGGCCGAGCCCGAGCGCGTTGCCCACCTGCTGCACGGTGTTGATCAGCCCGGACGCCGAACCGGCGTGCTCGCGCGGCACCTCCGCCAGCACCGCGTCGGTGATCGGCGCGACGATCAGCCCCATCCCGAGACCCATCACCACCAGCGGCAGCGCCATCTGCCAGGCCGTGATCGCCGTCCCGTACCAGTCCGCCTCCCAGATGTAGGCGAGCACGCCCGCCGCCATCACCAGCGCACCGGTCTGCAGCACCTTCCGTCCGAACCGCGGCACCAGCTTCTGCACCGACAGTCCGGCCGCCGTGGAGACCGCGATCGAGAACGGGATGCCGGTCGCGCCGGCCTTGAGCGGGCTCCAGCCCAGCCCCACCTGCATGTAGAGGGTCCAGACCAGGAAGAAGATGCCGAGCGCCACGCCGAAGGCCAGCTGCACGCAGATCCCGGCCGCGAAGGACTTCACCCGGAACAGCGACAGCTCCACCAGCGGCGAGCCGTCCCGCCGCGTCTTGACCCGCTCGTACGCCACGAACAGCGCGAACACCGGCAGGCTCCCGGCCATCGACAGGTGGCCCCACAGCGGCCAGCCGGCCTCCCGGCCGTGCGTCAGCGGGTAGATCAGCATCAGCAGGCCGAGGCTGGCCAGCGCCACGCCCGCCAGGTCCAGCTTCAGCGCCTGGTCGGACTTCGACTCGTCGATGAAGCGGCGGCCGAGCAGCAGTCCGGCGATGCCGACCGGCAGGTTGATCAGGAAGATCGGCCGCCAAGCCAGACCGAACAGGTCCCACTCGGTGAGCAGCGCACCAATCATCGGACCGGAGACCGCGCCCAGCCCGACCACCGCGCCGAACAGCCCGAACACCTTGCCGCGCTCCTCCGCCGGGAAGGTCGCGTGGATGATCGACAGCACCTGCGGCACCATCAGCGCCGCCGTCCCGCCCTGGAGCAGTCGGGTCGCGACCAGCATCTCCGGGCCGGAGGCCAGCCCGCACAGCGCCGAGGCCAGCGTGAAGCCGCCGATCCCGATCAGGAACACCCGCTTGCGGCCGTGGATGTCGCCCAGCCGGCCGCCGGTGATCAGCCCGATCGCGAAGGCGAGCGCGTAGCCGCCGGTGACCCACTGGATGGCGCTGAAGGAGGCACCGGTGTCCTGCTGGATGCTCGGGATGGCGATGTTGACGATGGTGACGTCCACCAGGTCCATGAAGGAGGCCACCATCACGATCGTCAGCGCGATCCACCTCCGCCGGTCCGCTGCCGCGGCACTCATTGCGGTACTCCTCGACTTCTCTTCCGTCTGCACACCAGAACGGTAGCCGCCATGTAGGTCAGAACCTGTCCCAGTTGGTCGGGCATGCTGGGGGCATGAGTGACACCCCGGCCCGGCTGCTGAGCCTCCTGTCCCTGCTGCAGACCCCGCGCGAGTGGCCCGGCAGCGAGCTCGCCGAGCGGCTCGGCGTCAGCCCCCGCACCATCCGGCGCGACATCGACCGGCTGCGCGAGCTCGGCTACCCGGTGCGGGCCAGCATGGGCGCGGACGGCGGGTACCGGCTGGTCGCGGGCACGGCGATGCCCCCGCTGCTGCTGGACGACGAGGAGGCGGTGGCCATCGCGGTCGGGCTGCGCGCCGCGGCCGGCCACGCCGTGGTCGGCATCGAGGAGGCCTCGGTACGGGCGCTCGGCAAGCTGCTCCAGGTGCTGCCGGGCCGGCTGCGGCAGCGGGTCGGGACGCTCAACTCCGCCACCGTGCCGCTGCTCACCGGGGACGGCCCGACCGTCGACCCGGAGGACCTCACCGTGCTCGCCCGCGCCGTCACCGCCCGGGAGCGGCTGCGCTTCGGCTACCGGGCGTACGACGGCGCCGAGACCAGGCGGCAGGTCGAGCCCGAGCGGCTGGTCTCGGTCGGCCGCCGCTGGTACCTGGTCGGCTACGACCTGGACCGCGAGGACTGGCGGCTCTTCCGGGTCGACCGGCTGAACGACCCGGCCGCCACCGGCGTCCGCTTCACCCCGCGCCCGCTCCCCGCCGAGGACGCCGCCGCGTACGTGGCGGGCAAGCTGCGCCGCCCGTCACCGAGCGGCACCGTCGTCGCCACCGTGCACGCCCCGGCCGAGCTGGTCCGCCACAGGCTCCGGCCGGGCGACTCCGAGGTCGAGCCGATCGACGAGCACAGCTGCCGGCTCCGCTCCCGCACCGACTCCCTGGAGTGGACGGCGATGCGGCTGCTCTCGCTGGGCTGCGCCTTCGAGGTGCACGAGCCGCCCGCGCTGCGCGAGCACCTGAGAGGACTCGCGGCCCGCGCCGCCCACGCGGCGGATCAGCCGTAGCCGTCCCGCGCCGCCCGTGCGGCGGGTCGGCCGTAGCTCCCCGACCCGCGCCGCCCGTGCGGCGGGTCGGCCGTAGCCCTCCGGCTCAGGCCGCCACCCGGTACCAGCCGTTCCCCGAACGGAACCAGAGCACGCCGTCCCGGCCGTACGCGCGGCGCCGGTCGAGCTCGCCGGGCACGTCCGGCCTGCGCTTCCCGGTCTGCTTCCACTGCTTGCCGACCAGCAGGTGCCAGGTCAGATCCCCGCCGTGGGAGAGGAAGACGCCCTCCCTGGCGCGGACCGCGAAGCCGACCGGCTGCCGGACCGGGCACGGCACCGTGGTCGAAGCCCCGTCGGCCGCTTCGATCCGGGTGAGGTAGCTGCCCGAGGAGCTCGGGTACCAGGCCAGCCAGGTGCTGCCGCCCTCGGTCGCGCCGGCCAGGCCCTCCAGCGGGTAGCCGGGCAGTTTCCGGTGGTCGGGGCTCCACACCATCCGGCCGTGGGTGTCGGCGGCCCGCAGCCCGGCGGCGGCCATCGGGTGGTCGCCGTAGATGCCCTCGTCCCCGTAGGCCATCCAGATCCGGCCGGCCCGGTCGGTCACCAGCACGGGCATGTCGTCACCGAGGTGCAGCTCCCGGCCCGGGGTCCCGTCGGGGCCGTACACGTAGCCGTTGGGCAGCCACTCGTCCCCGTCCTGCTCGGCCCGGATCTCCACCAGCAGCAGCCGGCCGCCCGGCAGCAGCGCCAGGTGGTCCGGCGAGCGGTCGACCCCGGACAGCGGCACCCGCCACTCCCCGCGGGGGCCGATCACGACCACCTCGGCGTCGTACGGGTAGCGGACCTCCGGCCACGACCCGGCTGGTGCCACGTACTGTTCCGGCACCACCAGGACGGCCAGTTCCCCGTCCGGCCCGACCGTCCAGGTCAGGGCCCGGCGGCCGGCCTTCCACTCCTCGTCGGGCAGCCGCCAGACCTCGACCGGACGGTCGGATGTCGCCAACGCTCAGACCCCGTACTCGGCGGTCAGCAGCGCCCGGCCCAGGGTGTGGAAGGTGAGGTGGAAGCCCACCTGGGCGGGCGGGGTGTCGGCGGCGACGTCCAGCTTCTCGACGTCCAGCGCGTGCACCGCGAAGACGTAGCGGTGCGGGGCGCCGGGCGGCGGCGCGGCGCCGTCGTACCGGTTGCCCGGGAAGTCGTTGCGGCCGTGGAAGGAGGCGTCGCCGGGCAGGGTGGCGTCCGAGGAGCCGGCGCCGCGCGGCAGTTCGGTGGTGTCGGCGGGCAGGCCGAGGGCGAGCCAGTGCCACCAGCCGGAGCCGGTCGGCGCGTCCGGGTCGTAGCAGGTGACCGCGATGCTCCGGGTGCCCTCCGGCAGGCCCGACCAGGCCAGCTGCGGCGACAGGTTGCCGCCGCCGTGGATGAACTCCTGGCCCAGCGTGCCGCCTTCGGTGACGTCCTGGCTGCTCAGCGGGAACGACGGCACCTGCGGCAGGAACTCGTACGGCAGCGGCGCGCGCTTGCTCATGGGGTGACCACCTCTCACGGACGGGATGACACGGGTCACTGTAATGGGGTGCACGCACGCTCCCGGCGCCCCTACAGTCGGAGGCATGGCCGCCAAATTCGCCCAGCTGTTCGCCGACTCCCGCCGCGCGCTGTTCACCATGCTCGGCCTCCAGGCCGTCATCTGGTCCGTGCAGGTGCTCAACTGGCTGGACGACTACGGGCTTTCGCGGGATTTCGGCCTGCGCTCGGAGCAGGTGGGCGATCTGCCGGAGATGTTCACCTCGCCGTTCCTGCACTTCAGTTGGAGCCACATCGAGGCCAACTCCTGGCCGCTGTTCGTGCTCGGCTTCCTGTCCGCCTACCGCGGCATGAAGAAGTTCCTGCTGGCCAGCCTGGTGATCGCGGTGTCCGGCGGGCTGCTGGTCTGGCTGTTGGAGAGCCCGAACACCGTGACGGCCGGCGCGAGCGGCATGGTCTACGGCTATCTGGGCTACGTGGTGCTGCGCGGGGTCCTGGACCGCAACGTGCTGGACGCGGTGGTCGGCATCGTCATCGCGGTGCTCTACTCGACCATCCTGATCGGGGTGCTGCCGGTCACCCCGGGCGTCAGCTGGCTGGGCCACCTCGGCGGGCTGATCGGCGGACTGGCCGCCGCCGTCCTGCTGCGCGACCGACCGGAGGCCCAGCAGGGCCCGCGGTCGGCCGCGAAGCAGCAGGCCGCCCCGGACAGCCCCGGATCCGCCCTGCTCAAGCAGCTGGACGAGCTCGGCCTGTGAGGCCGTCCGGGGCCTCAGGTATAGACCAGTCCCACCCCTGCGGCTAGCGTGGACGGCTCACCCTCCCCCAGCTCCGGAGCCGCACCGTGGAGTCGTCCGTCCTCGCCTTCGCCACCGACCTGCTCGACGAGGGCGCCGACACCTTCTTCGGCAACCTCGCCGACCGCGCCGGGGTCGGCGGCGTCACCCTCGCCTCGGTCTACCACCAGGCCCGCGACGTCTTCCCGCACAACCCCCGCCGGGTGGTCCGCTACCTGGAACCGGGCGCGGCCTACTTCCGCCCCGACCCGGTCCGCTGGCTGGGCCGCCGCCTCGCACCCGTCCCGTCCACCGCGCTGGGCGGGCGCGACCCCTTCGCGGAGGCCGCCGAGGAGGCCCGCCGCCGCGGCCTGAAGCTGCACGCCTGGACGGTCTTCTGCCACAACGACCGGCTCGGCTTCGCCCACCCCGACTGCGCCCCGGCCAACGCCTTCGGCGACCGCCACCTCACCGAGCTCTGCCCGGCGAACCCGGAGGTCCGGGAGTACGCACTGACCCTGGTCGCCGAACTGGCCCGGTACGGCGTGGACGCGGTCCGCGCCGAGTCCCTGCACTTCCACGGCCTGCGCCACGGCTACCACCACGAGCGCTACTTCGAGGAGCTGGGCCCGACCGCCGAGGCCCTGCTCGGGGTCTGCTTCTGCCCGCACTGCCGCGCCGCCGCCACCGGCGCCGGCGTCCCCGCCGAGGAGGTGGCCGAGGCGGTCCGCGCCGAGCTGCGCCGCCGGCTGGCCGACGAGTCCGCGGCCGCCGAGCCCGCCGACCTGAGCGCCCTCGCCGGCGGCGCCTTCGCCGCCTACGTGGACGCCTCCGCCGCCACCGTCACCTCGCTGGCCGCCGAACTCACCGAGCAGGCCCGCCAGCACGGCATGCGGCTGAGCTTCATGGACGGCGGCGGCCCGGGCACGGGCTGGCTCTCCGGCATCGACCTCCCGGCCCTCGCACAGGTCACCGACCAGATCGAGACCCTCGGCTACGCGAGGACCCCGGAGGCGGTCCGGGAGAAGATCGCCGCCTTCGCCCTGCACGGCGTCCGCCCGCGGTCCATGGCGGTGATCCTGCGTCCGATGTCCTCCGACTGCGACGGTCCGGAGAACCTCGCCGCCAAGATCGCCACCCTGCGCGAACTCGGCGTCCCCGAGGTGGAGTTCTACAACTACGGCCTGATGCGGCTGTCCTCCCTGGACCGGATCGGCGCCGCGCTCTCCGGCTGAGCGCCCAGCGCGTTCCCCGGCCGGCCGCTCAGCGCCGCCGCTTGGACGTCCCGAACAGGCTGCGCGAGATCTCCTGCCCGAGCTGCTTGCCGGCCGAGCGCGCGAAGGACTTCACGGTCGGGTTGCTCAGCAGCGACCCGAGCAGCCCGCCCGCCCCCTTGGGCTCCTCCCGCCGTGGCGGGGACGGCGCTGGCCGATCCGCCGGTTCCGGCCCGGTGGGCGCCGCCTCCGGCCGGGGGGCGCGCGCCGCCAGCTTCTCGTACGCCGACTCCCGGTCGACCGCGTCCCGGTAGCGCGCCGTCAGCGGCGAGGCGTCCACCGCCGCCCGCAGGGCCGTCGCCTCGATCGGCCCCATCAGCGACTGCGGCGCCCGCAGCCTGGTCGCCGCGACCGGCGTCGGCGCACCCTTCTCGGAGAGGACGGTGACCACGGCCTCGCCGGTGCCCAGCGAGGTCAGCACCTCCCCGAGGTCGTACGAGGAGCGCGGGAAGGTCGAGACGGTGGCCTTGAGCGCCTTGGCGTCGTCCGGGGTGAAGGCGCGCAGCGCGTGCTGCACCCGGTTGCCCAGCTGCGCCAGCACGTCGGACGGGACGTCCCGCGGCGTCTGGGTCACGAAGAAGATGCCGACGCCCTTGGAGCGGATCAGCCGCACGGTCTGGGTGATCGCCTCCAGGAAGGCCTTGGAGGCGCCCTTGAACAGCAGGTGCGCCTCGTCGAAGAAGAACACCAGCTCGGGCTTGTCGAGGTCGCCCACCTCGGGCAGCTCCTGGTAGAGGTCGGCGAGCAGCCACATCAGGAAGGTGGAGAACAGCCGCGGCCGGTCCTGCACCCCCGGCAGCTCCAGCACCGAGACCACCCCCTTCCCCTCCGCGGTGGTCCGCAGCAGCTCGGCGGTGTCGAACTCGGGCTCGCCGAAGAACGCCCCGGCGCCCTCGTTCTCCAGCACGGTGAGCGCGCGCAGGATCACCCCGGCGGTGGCCGCCGAGAGCCCGCCGATGGTCCGCAGCTCCTCCTTGCCCTCGGGCGAGGCGAGGAAGGCGATCACGGCGGTGAGGTCCTTGAGGTCGTAGAGCTCCAGGCCCTTGCCGTCGGCGTAGTGGAACACCAGGCTGAGCGAGGACTCCTGGGTCTCGTTCAGGTCGAGCACCTTGGCCAGCAGCAGTGGTCCGAAGCTGGTGACGGTGGCCCGGATCGGGATGCCGCTGCCCTGCCCGCCGAGCGCGTAGAACTCGGCCGGGCAGCCCTGCGGCGCCCACTGCTGCCCCACCTCGGCGGCCCGGGCGGCGGTCCGCTCGCCCGGTGCCCCGGGCGCGGCGACGCCGGAGACGTCCCCCTTGACGTCGGCCAGGAACACCGGCACGCCCTGCCCGGAGAGCTGCTCGGCGATCAGCTGGAGGGTCTTGGTCTTCCCGGTGCCGGTGGCCCCGGCGACCAGACCGTGCCGGTTGAGCACGCCCAGCGGGATGCGCACCCGGGCGTCCGGGTACGCGGTGCCGTCCAGCAGCACGGCGCCGAGTTCGAGGGCGGGACCGGTGAAGGCGTACCCGTCGGCGATCTCCCGTACGGCCGGCGGGGTGAGGTCGGAGGACATCGGTGCACACTCCTGAGCGGATCGGAACGCTTCGGAACGCTTCGGCATCTGCGCGTAACCCGATCGGAATCGAGCGATGTTCGCGACATTTCCCATCAAACAGCCGCATTCGTCCATGCGCAGTTCACACCGGCGCGCGTGGCGGCGTCGCGGCTGCTGCGCCATCCGCCGCCCAAACGGTAGGCTTTCCGTGTGATCTTCAAGCGCATCGGCAATGGGCGGCCGTACCCGGATCACGGCCGGACGAGCACCCGCCAGTGGGCTGACGTCGCCCCGCGTCCGGTGCGGCTCGACCAGCTGGTGACCACCAAGGGTCAACTCGACCTCGAAACCCTTCTGGCCGAGGACTCCACGTTCTACGGGGACCTCTTCGCCCACGTGGTGAAGTGGCACGGCGACCTCTACCTGGAGGACGGCCTGCACCGGGCCGTCCGGGCCGCGTTGCAGCAGCGCCAGGTGCTGCACGCCCGCGTCCTCGAGATGGAGTGACGGCCCCTCCACACGGGCCGTCGGACCACCACGGGCATTCCGGACCGCCCCCTCGCCACCCGGCGGAGGGCGGTCCGCGCGTACCCCGGTACCCCCTTTCGGGTACCGGGGTACGCCAGATGATGATCGTTTAGTACCTTCTCAGCCGTACGGCACTACGCTGCTGACTACGGCCACGACCAGGGGATTCCGCCCGCACCGGGGGAGGCCCCACCCGGCCGATCCGTCATCCCGACCCCGCCCTGGTACGAGGGGGAGACAAACCGTGAGCATGTTGACTCCCCGAGGCCTCAAGGGGAAGCAGTACCGCGTCACCGGCAACACCTACCCGCGGTTGGGCCGGCCTCCGAAGAAGAGCCGCAAGGTGATCGCCGCGCTCGCCGGCCTGCTCGCCCTGGCCCTGATCGCGCTCGGCGGCGTGCAGCTGTACGACATCTTCACCGGCAGGAACAAGAACGCCTCGGCCCAGGCCTGCGCGACCCCCTCCGGCAAGGCGCTGGCCGCCCCGACGCCGGGGGCCACCCCGGGGGCCGACGCGCCCGCCGCCGCCCAGGGCGACCCGCACGCCGTCCCGCAGCCCTCGGCCGTCACCGTGAACATCTACAACGCCACCACCAAGGCCGGTCTGGCCGGCCGGACGGCGGAGGAGTTCAAGAAGCGCGGCTTCGTCATCGGCAAGGTCGGCAACGCCCCGGCCGAGCTGGACAAGAAGGTGCCCGGCACCGCCCAGGTGATCGCCGGTCCGGCCGGTGCCGGCGCGGGCACCCTGGTCGGCTCGCAGATCGCCGGTGCCGCCGTCACCGCCGACGCCCGCGCCGACGCCACCGTGGACTTCGTCATCGGCGACAGCTACAACGCCCTGCTGGACGAGACCCAGGCGGCCGCCGCCCTCGCCCTGGCCACCAGGCCCTCCCCCACCCCGACCGCCACCGGCAGCTGCTGAGCCGCCGCGGAACGAACACCGAGAGCCCCCGGCGGACGCGCTGCCGGGGGCTCTCGGTGTTCGGTGGTTCGGGCGGGGAGGGCTCAGCCGGCCGTGCCGTACAGCCGGTCGCCCGCGTCGCCCAGGCCGGGGACGATGTAGCCGTTCTCGTTGAGCCGCTCGTCCAGGGCGGCGGTGACCACGGTGACCGGCAGGTCCGCCAGCTCCCGCTGCATCACCTCGACGCCCTCGGGGGAGGCCAGCAGCACCACGGCGGTGACGTCGGTGGCGCCGCGCTCGATCAGCATCCTGATCGCGGCGACCAGGGTGCCGCCGGTGGCCAGCATCGGGTCGAGCACGTAGACCTGGCGGCCGGAGAGGTCGTCCGGCATCCGGGTCGCGTACGTGGAGGCCTCCAGGGTCTCCTCGTTGCGGACCATGCCGAGGAAGCCCACCTCGGCGGTCGGCAGCAGGCGGGTCATCCCGTCCAGCATGCCGAGGCCGGCCCGCAGGATCGGGACCACCAGCGGGCGCGGGTAGCTGAGCCGGGTACCGAGCGTGACCGCGACGGGCGTGGTGATCTCCACCTCGTCGGTGCGGACGTCGCGGGTGGCCTCGTAGGCGAGGAGGGTCACCAGCTCGTCGGTCAGGCGACGGAAGGTCGGCGAGTCGGTGCGCTCGTCGCGCAGGGTGGAGAGCTTGTGGGCGACCAGGGGGTGGTCGACGACGTGGAGACGCATGTACCGAGGTTAGCCCGGTCCTGGACGGGTGTACGACCCGCCGTGCCCCAGTCGGGCGCCGGTCCGGGTGACGTTTCCGTGACACGCCGTGACCTGCGGCGGATGTCCGGACGGAAGTGGCTCCTGTGGTATCAACCGGGCCGTTCTGGGAATGTCACCTCTTATGACGAGCAACCCGAACGCCGGGGACGGCTCGATGGACGAGCCCGTCGACGGGGCGGGCCGGAGCCCGGGCCCGCCGCACGACCACCCGGAGACCGAGGCGGAGCGCCGCAGGCGGCGGGCCGTCTTCCTGCGCGAGCTCACCGAGGCCCGCGAGCTGCGCGAGCGGGTGCAGCCCCGGCGGACCAAGGAGCGGCGGATGCGCGAAGCGATGCGGATGCGAACCTTCCGGATCTGACCCGCCCCGGCGAAGATCCGCCGGGCGAGGCCCGCACCGCCCCGACACGATCCTGACGCACGCCCGTCGGGCACCCCGACGGAGCCGGAAACGGCCCGGCGCGGCGCCGGCGGGCGTTCGGAGCAAATTTCGACCGGCTTCGGACCGCCGCGGCCCGACTTCACCGTCCGCCACCCGGTCCTTCCGACACGACCTGCAAAGACGCGCTGCCGAACACCCCCCGCGAGGGCGGGCTTTCTGTCACGATTCCGATGGGACGGTCCGAACAAGCGGACCGCCTCTGGCGCGGGGGCGGCCAGATTTCCGCGTCGCCCGTGCGCGCCGACAGCCGAGACCGATGATCTTGGGAGTGTCCCTGGTGGCGTACTTCGCTGCAGTGCTTGCTCGCACCGAGGACGGGTGGGATGTGAGCGAGACGGAGCTCGACGACGTCGAAACCCTGGCCGATCTGGCCGACCTGGCCCGCGACTGCGCCCAGGACGACGACAGCGTCCTGATCTTCATCGAACAGGAGGACGCCTGGTTCGCCATCGTCCGCGTGGACGGCGAGGAGGACCCGCGGATCTTCGTGTCGGACGGCGCCGCGGCCGCCCGCAGCTCCTACGGATCCGTCCTCACCGACGAGCTGGTCGACCAGGCCGGCGAGAGCGAGTTCGGCGACCTGGACCACCTGCTGGACGAGGCCGAGGAGGCCGAGGAGCAGGACGAGGAGGACGCCGAAGCGCGCGGCGGCGTCCCGGTCGGCCCGCTGGGCGACGCCCACCTGCTCACGGAGTTCGGTCTCGCCTCCGACGAGCTGCTCGCGCTCAGCGGCGAGGGCGCGGTCCCGGGCGACGCCCTGGAGGAGATCGCCGAGGCCCTCGGCTGCGGCGAGGTCCTGGAGGCCGTCCGGTAGCGGGGTCGGTCATGCCGGTGTCCACCACCGGATGCCCGACACTGGATGCCATGCAGCCCGCATCCACCCAGCTGACCGTCCCGCACCTCCCCCCGCTGCCCGCCCCCGTCCGCCCCGACCCGGTCCGTGACCGCTGGGCGGCGCCGATGCGCCTCGCCATGGCCGAGGCCGCGCTGGCGCCGGCCACCGGGGACGTGCCGGTCGGGGCGCTCGTCCTGGACCCGGACGGCGAGGTGATCGGACGCGGCCACAACGAGCGCGAGGCGATCGGCGACCCGACCGCGCACGCCGAGGTGGTCGCGATCCGGCAGGCGGCCGAGAAGACCGGGGAATGGCGGCTGAGCGGCTGCACGCTGGTCGTCACGCTGGAGCCGTGCACCATGTGCGCGGGCGCCATCGTGCTGTCCCGGATCGACCGGGTGGTCTACGGCGCCCTCGACGAGAAGGCCGGCGCGGCCGGCTCGCTCTTCGACGTGATGCGCGACCGCCGGCTCAACCACCGCCCCGAGGTGATCTGGGGCGTCCTCGCCGAGGAGTGCGGCGAGCAACTGCGCGCCTTCTTCGACACCCACCGCTGAGGGCCCGCCGGCCGCCGCGGCGATACGGATTTCGTGACTGCGCCACCCCTCCGGTAGAGTTCCTCTCGGTAGCGTGTCCGAGCGGCCAAAGGAGCACGCCTCGAAAGCGTGTGTGGGGGCAACTCCACCGTGGGTTCGAATCCCACCGCTACCGCTCGAAGCCCGAGGGCCCGTCCGATCCGGACGGGCCCTCGGCGTTTGTCCCGCCCCGGCGCAAGGGACCGGCGCCGGACGGGAGAAGAGAACGGCTCCGTACCCCGGGCCGATGACCACCGGTGCCCGGTCCGTACGGAGCCTGGAGGGGGAGCGGCTCGGGGGGACTGACCGCTCCCCCGGCGGAGTCCCACAACCGGCGCCGCGTCGGGGGGAAGCCGCGGCGACCGGTCCCACAGCGGGGAGCTCCGGATCCACGCACCGGGGATTCCTGCCAGATCCTCGGTACGTCCTCCATCCTGCCGCCCGGCCCGCGACGGGGCACCCGGAGAAAGGCCCCACTCACGGGGACCTTCGTCCCGCCGGCCGAACGCGTCACACACTTGATAGCCCGTCCGGGTGGATAAGCTGCCACCTGCAGGCCGCTCGGGGACCGGATGACGGCGGCCCACGGCTGGGAGGCAGGTCACCCGATGGCGCAGGCGAAGAAGATCGGCATGGCCCTCCTGCTCATCTTCGTGCTCTACTCGATCATCACCTCGCCCTCCCGCTCCGCCGAGCTGGTCCAGCTCGGGTTCGAGGGGATCTCGAACGCCGCCAAGGCGGTCGGCACCTTCATGACCGGTCTGATCAAGTGACGGACGGCTCCCACCCCTTCCGGTGGCGGCCGGCCCCCGCGCACCGGCTACGGTGAGCGGGACCCTCTGTCCCCGTCCGCGAGGAGCGGCAATCGTGATCCGCCACCTGGTCCTGTTCAAGCTCAACGAAGGCGTCAGCAAGGACGAAGAGCGTGTGCTCGCCGGCGCCAAGGCCTTCGACGCGCTCGGCGCGGTGATCCCCGAGCTGCGCGAGTGGGAGTGCGGCTGGAACACCACCGAGCGCGACATCGCGTACGACTACGCGATCAACAGCCTGGTCGAGGACCGGGACGCCCTCCAGGCCTACCTCACCCACCCGGACCACCAGGCCGCGGCCGGCCTCTGGCGCGAGTTCGCCACCTGGGTGATCGCCGACATCGAGGTCTGAGCACCCGTCCGAACCCCCGTCCGTCCGAACCGGCCCGCCCGATGCGCACCGCGGGCCCTTCCCCCGGACGGACCGCGGCGCCCCGCCCGGCCACCGGGCGGGGCGCTTCGCTCCGTCCCGGAACGACCCTTGCGGCGCTTCGCCGGCCGACCCGGGAAAGGTTGAACAGCCCACCAACACACCTCCGCCGGGTGCTTGCCCGACCTGTGCCCACCTTGTGATGCTATGACCGGTTTTGCCGGACATGGCGAGGTACCGAGCCAGCCGCGACACCCGATCCGCAGGGCCCGCCGTTGACGACTTTGGGAGGGGTGAGGTGTCGGTGGACGAAGTGCTGGCTGCGATCACCAGCCCGGCCGGCGAGCTCCGCCCGGACCGGCTGCGCGGCCCCGGCGGCCGCCCCGCCGTGGACGTCCGGACGCTGACCCGGGTGCTGTTCGAGCGGCTCGCCGAACTGCCCCCGGACGCCCCCGAGCGGGAGCGGGTGCGGGCCGCCCTGATCGAGGTCAACATCCCGCTGGTCCGCTACGCGGCCACCCGCTTCCGCAGCCGCAGCGAGCCGATGGAGGACGTCGTCCAGGTCGGCACCATCGGCCTGATCAACGCGATCGACCGCTTCGACCCCGGCCGCGGGGTCCAGTTCCCCACCTACGCGCTGCCGACGATCCTGGGCGAGATCAAGCGCTACTTCCGGGACAACGTCCGCACCATGCACGTCCCGCGCCGGCTCCAGGAGCTGTGGGTCCAGGTCAGCGGCGCGATGGAGGAGCTGACGGTGCTGCACGGACGGGTGCCCAAGGTGCCGGAGATCGCCGCCAGCCTGCGGATCCCCGAGGAGGACGTGCGGGCCTGCCTGGACGCCGGGCGGGCCTACAACGCCGCCTCCCTGGAGGCCGCGCAGGAGCACGAGGGCGGGCTCGCCCTGCTCGACCGGCTCGGCTACGAGGACTCCGCCCTGGCCGAGGTCGAGCACCGGGACATGGTCCGCCACCTGCTGGTCCAGCTCCCCGAGCGGGAGCGGCGGATCGTGATGCTGCGGTTCTTCGCCAACCTGACCCAGTCCCAGATCAGCACCGAGCTGGGGATGTCCCAGATGCACGTCTCCCGGCTGCTCTCCCGGATCCTGACCAGGCTTCGGACCGGCAACTCCTGGGAAGAGTGAGATTGCAGCCAGTTACCCGGGCGTGACATCTTGCGACGTTCGGGTTTGCCGTGGACCGTGTTCCGGTATGGAGGGGGAAGGCCCTCGCCCGGGAACCACCGCGCGACGGCCCCCGTTCAACCGACAGTCACAAGGGGGTGGGTGCATGTCCGGAGAGCTGGGCACTGCGGAGATCCACGCCGGCCGGGCCAACGGCACGGCCGTCGCCGAGGACCTGGTCCCGCGACAGCGGGTCGAACCGGTCCAGCCGCCCGGCCCCGCCGCGGGACCGGACACGCCGCCCGGCTCCGGGCTGGACACCCGGACGCTCTCCCGCTCGCTGTTCCTGCGGCTGGCCGCGCTGGACCCGGGCAGCGCCGAGCACACCTACGTCCGCGACACCCTGATCGAGCTCAACCTGCCGCTGGTCCGGTACGCCTCGGCGCGCTTCCGCAGCCGCAACGAGCCGATGGAGGACATCGTCCAGGTCGGCACCATCGGCCTGATCAAGGCGATCGACCGGTTCGACCCGGAGCGCGGGGTGGAGTTCCCCACCTTCGCGATGCCCACCGTGGTGGGCGAGATCAAGCGCTTCTTCCGGGACACCAGCTGGTCGGTCCGGGTGCCGCGGCGCCTCCAGGAGCTGCGGCTGGCGCTCACCAAGGCCGGCGACGACCTCTCCCAGCGGCTGGACCGCTCCCCCACCGTCGCCGAGCTGGCGGCCTGCCTGGGGGTCAGCGAGGAGGACGTGGTCGAGGGCCTCGCGGTCGGCAACGCGTACACCGCCAGCTCGCTCGACTCCAGCACCGGCGAGGAGGACAGCGACGGACCGCTGGCCGACCGGCTCGGCTACGAGGACCTCGCGCTGGAGGGTGTCGAGTACCGGGAGTCGCTCAAGCCGCTGCTGGCCAAGCTGCCGCCGCGCGAGCGCCGGATCATCATGCTGCGGTTCTTCGGCAACCTGACGCAGTCGCAGATCGGCGAGGAGATCGGGATCTCCCAGATGCACGTCTCCCGGCTGCTCACCCGCACGCTCACCCAGCTGCGCGAGGGACTGATCAACGAGGGCTGAGCCGGCCGGCGGGGGCCGGGCTCCACTCGGCCCCCGGGACGCCCGGCACCCTGCGAACCCGCATCGCGGACCGGCATCGCGGACCGGCGGAAGGTCGCTGAAGGTCGCGGAAGAGCGCGGAAGTGTGCGGAAGTGTGCGGAAGTCCGCTTTCCCCAGTATCAGATGATGAGATGTCACGCACCGTCGAGCGGCCGAGGCCCTCGGCGGTGACGCTGTTTCAGGCCACCTCCGCACGACGCCACCCCGCACCGCGGAATCCACCGCCCAGCCGTGCGAAACCCGCCCGGATCCCGGGCATTCGGCGCGCCGCGCAAACCGTGACCGCGTCCGACCAGCGGCGTTCCACCGCCCTCCGGTGACGCATTCCGTACGCCCGGGAATCCCGCCGACTCGGTATGCTGATCCACCACGCGAGCGCCTCCATTGCATATTCGGACTGTCACATGGCACAGCGCTGCCCGATATTGCATGAACCTGCCCAACCGGGCGGCGGGATGTGCAAGAGTGTCATGCGCAACGCCGACAGTGCAGGTGCCCCGTCCACCCCACTGAGCACACCCTCGGTAACCACGTGTAGCAGTCAGCTTCCGGTTTTTCATTTTCAATTCATTATTTGCGTCTCCGGCACGGTTCCGGTCACAATCAGCGCCTTCATGGCATCGCCATGAACGTTGGTAACAGGTTCGCTGCACTCTCGCCCAATTGGTCCCTCGCACCGCCGTCCCTCGACCAGGATGGGCCCGGGCAGCCTGCTGCCCGCGAACAGCTACACGGGCGGGCGAGCGTCGAGGAGCGCCTCGCCTGCCCCAAGGGGAGGATCACCATGGGTCGAGCGACCCGAAGAGTCGCCGCGTGCGCGGCGGCAGTCCTGCTGGCCAGCGGCTTGCAGACCACCCTGGCCCACGGCGAGACCACGCCGCCCAGGATCGACCTCACCATCCTGGTCGTCGACGACGGCGGCCCGTCCGTCGCCGCCATCACCGCCGAGCTGAAGAGCCAGGGCACGCCCTACAAGGTCGTCAGCCTCAATGACCCCAACCGTCCCGTCATCAACTCGGCTTTCCTGAGCGACACGGTGAACGGTCTGCCCCGGGGGAAGTTCCAGGGCATCGTGCTGCCCAATGAAAACCCCTTCCCCAACAGCGCCGCCGAGATGACGGCGATCGCGAGCTACGAAGCCGCATTCAGCGTCCGCCAGATCGACGCGTACACGTGGGCCAACCCGGCAGTGGGTCTGAACTACGCGCAGAATCCCGGATTCGTCGGCACTCTCGACGGATTCCAGGGCGCCACCACCGCGGCCGGAACTTCGGGCCCGTTCGGGTACCTCAAGGGCAGCGTCCCGTTCGAGGACAACGACGCGACCGTCAGCGAGAGCTACGGCTACCTGGCCACTCCGCTCGCCAGCCTGCCGGCCGGCGCCTCGTTCGTCCCTCTGGTCGACGCGCCGATACCCAACACGACCGCCCGCGGTTCGCTGGTCGGCGAGTACACCCACGACGGCCGCAAGGAACTGGTCGTCACGTTCGTCTACAACCAGTACCAGCAGCAGTACCGGCTGCTCGCCCGCGGCATGGTCGACTGGCTCACCCAGGGCGTCCACCTCGGCTACGACCGCAACTACTTCGCCACCCACGTGGACGACGTCTTCCTGGCCGACGACCGCTGGGACACCACGCTCAAGTGCACCCCCGGCGACGTCACCTGCCCGCCCGGCACCCCGGAGACCGCCAACCCGATCCGGATGACGGTCGACGACGCCGACCACCTCAAGCAGTGGCAGGCCGCCAACAACTTCACCCTGGACATGGTGTTCAACGGTGGCGGCAGCGAGGACTGGAAGGCCGATCACGAGACCACCGCCGACCCCACGGTGGACCGGATGATCGCCGACCAGAGCAGCTACCGGTGGGTCAACCACACCTACACCCACCCGTACCTGGGCTGCGTCCAGAACGTCACCGTGGTGCCGTGGGTCTGCTCCAAGAACACCGCGGGCGGCACGGTCTGGGTCGACCAGAACACCATCAACACCCAGATCAGGAACAACGCCGACTGGGCCACCGCGCGCGGCCTCCAGTTCGACCCGCAGACCCTGGTCACCGGTGAGCACTCCGGACTGCTGACCGCCCCGCAGGAGACCAGCGACAACCCGAACCTGGCGCCGGTGCTGGCCGCCAACGGCATCAAGTTCACCGCGAGCGACGCCTCCCGCGAGGCCGGCCAGCGGGCCGTCGGCACGTCCACGCTGACCGTGCCGCGGTACCCGATGAACGTCTTCTACAACGCCGCCACGGCGAAGGAGGAGACCGACGAGTACAACTGGATCTACACCAGCAAGGCCAACGGCGGCAGCGGCGTCTGCGAGAACAACGCCAACTCGACCTGCCTGTCGCAGCCGCTGGACGTCAACACCGGCTACCAGTCGTACATCGTGCCGCTGGAGGCCCGGATCGACCTCGGCCACGTGCTGAACAACGACCCGCGGCCGCACTTCGTGCACCAGTCGAACCTGTCCGAGGACCGCATCCTGTACCCGGTGCTGGAGAAGATCCTCGGCACCTACCGCTCGCTGCACGCGGACAGCGCCCCGATCGTGAACCTGAGCCAGCGCGAGATCGGCCAGGAGTTCCAGCGCCGCGCGGCCTGGAACAACGCGCTCGCCGCCGGTCAGGTCACCGCCTACCGGGTCGGCAACACCGTCACCGTGAACGCGCCGGCCGGCGTTCAGGTCCAGGCCACCATGCCGACCGGAACTGCTCAGAAGCTCGCCATCGGAACGGGCGGCTTCGGTTCGTCCTACGCCGGTACGCTCTCGGGTTGGGTGTCCCCGGGCGCGCTGCAGAGCAGCGTCACCCTGCAGCTGTCGTCCGCGCCGGCCGCCCCGGCCGCCGTCGCGCCGAGCGTCGCGGCCAAGTCCGTCCCGGCCCCGGTGCCGACGGACAAGAAGGTCGTGCCCCAGGGCGTCGCCACCCCCGTCCCGGTGGGCCCGAGCGACACCACGCGCAAGCCCGCTCCGTCCCTGGTCCCGGGTAGCGGAACCCCGGTGCCGGGCAAGGACGTCGTCGCTGGCACCATCGGTCAGGGCGGCAACGGCCACCACGGCGACACCGCTGCGACGAAGAACGGCAAGTCGTCTGGGGGGACGGCCACGCCGAGCAGCACCACCGGACGCTCCGGCAACCGGTAACCGGTACCACCCGCCGTCGGCGGGGCCGGGCCGGCACCCGGCCCGGCCCCGCCACGGCTCCCGTTCCGGCCATCCAGGCCGGAACCGACGCAAGAACAGGAGGGGGGACAGGAATGCGCGTCACCCTGCTCACCGAGGGGACGTATCCGCACCAGCACGGCGGCGTGAGCGTCTGGTGCGACCAGCTCGTTCAGGGCATGCCGGACGTCGAGTTCGACGTCATCGCCGTCACCGGAACCGGGCACGAACCACTGGCCTGGGAGCTGCCCGCCAACGTGCGGTCGGTCACCACCGCACCGCTGTGGGGGCCGGCCTCGGAAGGCCGGCCGCCCCGCGGCAAGGAGATGCGGCGCTTCCTCAACGCGTACGAGCGCTTCCTGCACTCCGTCCTCGATCCCGTCTACACCACCCACTTCGGCACCGAGCTGTACAACTTCGCCGACCTCGCCCGGCGCGGGCTGCTCAGCCCGGCGCTGCGCAGCGAGCGCGCGCTGCGCACCCTCCAGCACGTCTGGACCCGCGACTACCTGCCGACCGCCGTCTCCCGGCCCACCCTGCACGACGCCCTGAACGCCACCGACCTGCTGGAGCACGCCCTTCGGCCGCTCTCGGTCGAGCCGCCGAAGGACGGCGTCGCGCACGCGGCCAGCGGCGGGCTCGCCACCCTGCCCGGGCTGATCGCCGCCCAGCAGTACGGCGTACCGTTTCTGCTCACCGAACACGGCATCTACCTGCGCGAGCGCTACCTCGGCTACCGCACCGGCCCGTACCGCTGGCCGGTCAAGGCACTGCTGCTCGGCTTCTACCGGATGCTCGCCGAGGAGAGCTACCGGCAGGCCGCGCTGGTCACCCCCGGCAACCGGTACAACCGGCGCTGGGAGGAGCGCGGCGGCACGCCGTCCTCGCACATCCGCACCGTCTACAACGGGGTGGACCCGGCCGCGTTCCCGCCGGCCGGCCCCGAACCCGAGACTCCGACCCTCAGCTGGGCCGGCCGGGTCGACCCGATCAAGGACCTGGAGACGCTGATCCGGGCCTTCGCCATCGTCCAGCAGGAGATCCCCGAGGCGCGGCTGCGGCTCTTCGGCGGCACTCCCAAGGGCGGCGAGGCGTACCGGGACCGCTGCATAGCCCTGGCCGCCGAGCTCGGCATAGCCGAGTCGGTGGCCTTCGAGGGCCGCGTCGCCGACATCACCGACGCGTACGCGGCGGGCAACGTGGTCATGCTCTCCAGCATCAGCGAGGGCTTCCCGTTCACCCTGATCGAAGCGATGTCCTGCGGCCGCGCGACCGTCTCCACCGACGTCGGCGGCGTGCGCGAGGCCGTCGGCGACACCGGACTGGTCGTCCCGCCGCGCGAGCCCGAGCCGATGGCGGCCGCCGCGATCGAGCTACTGCGCGACGCCGAACGGCGCGCCCGGCTCGGCGAGGGCGCCCGGCTGCGGGTGATCGAGCAGTTCACCCTCCGCCAGAACATCGACGGCTTCCGCGGGATCTACACCGAACTCCTGGGCACCGCCCGCTGGATGCCCGGCGGCGTGGTCGCCGTCACCGACCAGGTCCCCAGCCCCGACTGGGACCAGCAGCTGGCCGCCGCCCGCCCCGAGCCGAGCGAGGTCGGAGCGTGAGCGGTCCCTTGCGGCTGGTGCCGGACGAAGCCGGGTCCGAGCACACCGTGCAGCTGCGCACCCTGCCGCTCAAGCGCCGTCGTCCCGCCCCGCCGGAGCCGGATCCCGAGGACTCGCTCTACCTCTCCGCGGACCCGCTGGACGAACTCGCCGAGCGCCTGCGCGACGTCTGCGCCGACGCCGTCCACCCGTACGAGATCGCGGCCTTCCTGGAGTCCGACGGCCTCTCGGACGAGCAGGCCGCCCTGCTGTACGGCCGCCCCGACGCCTTCACCGTCGCCGAGGAGCTGTTCGAGAAGGTCCAGCGCCGCTACCCCGGCCCGAGCTCCGAGTTCGCCAACCCCTGGCGGGCCGACCCCTGGCGCTGCGTGGTGCGCGGCCTGGTCTTCGCCCTGCCGGGGCTCGGCTACCTGCTCGGCGCCGGCCTGTTCGCGACCACCCGGACGCGCTTCGGCCTGCCCTCGGGCATGCTCGCGCTGTCCGTCGCCACGCTGGTCAGCTGGGGCTTCAACCAGGCGCTGGCGCACCGCGCCTACCGCTGGCTGGGCCGGGGGCGCCGCCGCGAGGCCGCGGTCTGCCTGGCTGTCGGCGCCCCTGCCGGCGCGCTGGTCGCGGCCGCCGCCGCGTACGTGGTCGGCGGGCCGCTCGGCGCGCTGTGCTTCGCCGCCGGGCAGTCCTGCTACCTGGGCGCGGCCACCGTGCTGCTGGTGCTCGGGCGGGAGAAGTTCCTGCTGCTGTCGCTGGCCCCGGCCTCGGTCGGCGCGGGCGTGGTGCTGGCGGTGGACGTCCCGCAGCTGGTCCGTACGGTCGTGCTGCTCGCGTCGGTGGCCCTGGCGGTCGGACTGGCCGTCAGGGAGCTGCTGGTCTGCGTCCGCGGCGGCGAGCGGGACTCCGTCGAGCTGAAGCTGCCGGTCCGCCAGGAGGTCCCGCACCTGCTGTTCGGCCTGGCCTGCGGCGCGCTCACGCTGATCGCCGGCCTCGGCGGGACCATCCACCAGGCCGTGCAGACCGGTGGCCACCCCGCGCAGGCCACGTCGACCACCCCGACCGGCCCGGCCATGATCGCGCTGACGCTGAGCCTGGGCCTCGCCGAGTGGCTGCTCTTCCGCTACCGGGCGCTGGCGGTCGCCGCGCTGCGCACCAGCCACACCACCGGCCAGTTCTCCCGCCGCACCGGCGCGATCCTGCTCGGCTGCCTGTTCATCTACCTCACCACCGTGGCCGCGCTGGACGCCGCCGCGACCGTGCTGTGGCCCGGCGCCCCCGCGCTCGGCGTACCGCAGCTCGGCGCGATGCTGCTCCTCGGCGGCTCGCTCTGGCTGGCGCTGCTGCTGAACGCCTTCGGGTTCAGCTGGAGCACCGCCCTCGTCTGTCTGGCCGCCGCGGTCGCCGAGAGCGCCGGGCTGCTGGCAGGTGCGGACCCGATCGTCCTGCAGCTGATCGGCTGCGGGGCGGCCGCCGTCGTCCTCACCGCACTCGCCGGGCCCGCGCTCGGCCGCACCACCCAGCACCGCTGAACACATCGAATATCCCGCACGCCTCCATTCGCGTGCACCGCCGTACCCGTTTCACCTGAGACACCCACCGGGCCAACGGCGGCCGGCCTCCGCAGGACGACCGGCCGCCCCGGCAGATCGAGAAAGCGAAATCCGCATGAGCAGCGTCGCGGTTACCGGAGCCGAGGGCTTCATCGGCTCCCACCTCGTCGAGACCCTGGTCGCCGACGGGCACCACGTCCGCGCGATGGTCCAGTACAACTCGTTCTCGTCCTTCGGCTGGCTGGAGACCCTGTCCGAGGAGGTGCTGGACTCGGTCGAGATCGTCCTCGGCGACGTCCGGGACCCGGGCTCGGTCAACGGCCTGGTCAAGGGCACCGAGGCGGTCTACCACCTGGCCGCCCTGATCGCGATCCCCTACTCCTACCGCGCCCCCCACTCGTACGTGGACACCAACGTCACCGGCACCCTGAACGTGCTGGAGGCCGTGCGCCACCTGGAGGTCCCCCGCCTGGTGCACACCTCCACCAGCGAGACCTACGGCACCGCGCAGACCGTGCCGATCACCGAGGACCACCCGATCAACACCCAGTCCCCGTACGCCGCCTCCAAGGCCGGCGGGGACCGGCTGGCCGACAGCTACCACGCCAGCTTCGAGACGCCGGTCGTCACCCTGCGCCCGTTCAACACCTACGGCCCGCGCCAGTCGATGCGCGCCGTCATCCCCACGGTGATCGCCCAGGTCGCGGCCGGCCAGACCGAGATCACCCTCGGCGACCTGCGCCCGACCCGCGACTTCATGTTCGTCAAGGACACCGCCAACGCCTTCCGCACGGTGGGCACCGCGCCCGCCGAGGCGGTGGTCGGCCGGACCTTCAACGCCGGCACCGGCGGCGAGATCTCGGTCGGCGACCTGGTCACCCTGGTCGGCAAGCTGATGGGCGTGGACCTGGTGGTGAAGGAGGACGAGCAGCGCATCCGTCCGACCAACTCCGAGGTCATGCGCCTGGTCGCGGACGCGACCCGGCTGCGCGAGGCCACCGGCTGGGCCCCGGACTTCAGCCTGGAGCAGGGCCTGGAGCAGACCATCGAGTTCTTCCGCGACCCGGCCAACCTGGCCCGCTACAAGACCGACATCTACAACGTCTGATCCGCCGCAACCGATCTTGCTCGTCCTGGTAACCAAGGTTCGTGTCCTGCACATCCTTTCCGTGGGGGAAACACCATGCACGCAGTGATCCTGGCCGGCGGTAAGGGCGTCCGTCTCCGCCCGTACACCACCGCGCTTCCCAAGCCGCTCGTCCCGATCGGCGACCAGCACGCGATCCTGGAGATCGTGATGCGCCAGCTCGCCGCCGCGGGCTTCCAGAGCGTCACCCTGGCCATCGGCCATCTCGGCCACATCATCCGCGCCTACGTCGGCAACGGTTCGCAGTGGGGCCTG
The DNA here is from genome assembly GCF_040629945.1 of Kitasatospora sp. NPDC005856. Taxonomy (NCBI): domain Bacteria; kingdom Bacillati; phylum Actinomycetota; class Actinomycetes; order Kitasatosporales; family Streptomycetaceae; genus Kitasatospora; species Kitasatospora sp. NPDC005856. The sequence continues at coordinate 41,351 of NZ_JBEXWT010000057.1, forward strand.
CGGGTCGGCTACGCCGTCGAGGACAGCCCGCTCGGCACCATGGGCCCGCTGCTCACCATGCAGGACCGCCTGCCCGAGCACTTCCTGGTGATGAACGGCGACATCCTGACCGACCTGGACTTCGCCGGGGTGCTCAAGCACCACGAGGCGTCCGCCGCCCCGCTGACCATCGCCACCTACGCCCGCCAAGTCAAGATCGACTTCGGTGTGCTGACCACCGCCGAGGGCAGCGTCACCGGTTTCCAGGAGAAGCCCAGCATCGACTACCGCGTCTCGATGGGCGTGTACGGCGTGTCCCGCTCGGCGCTCGCCAAGTACACCCCCGGCCTGCCGCTGGGCTTCGACGAGCTGGTGCTGGACCTGCTGGCCGCCGGCACCCCGCCGTCCGCGTACGAGTTCGGCGGCTACTGGCTGGACATCGGCCGGCCCGACGACTACGACCGGGCCAACGCCGAGTTCTCCACCATCCGCCCGGTCCTGATGCCCTTCGAGTCGACCCCCCTCACGCCGAGCGTGGCGGAGCTGCCGATCCCGGCCGCCCGCACCGCCCCGGACGACGAGCCCGCCGAGCCCGCCACCGCGGGCGTCAAGAGCGACGGACGGGCCGCGTGAGAATCCTGCTCCTCGGCGGCGACGGCTTCCTCGGCCGTCACGCCACCGCCGTCCTGCGGTCACTGCCCGGTGCCACCGTGCTGACCGCGGGCCGGCGGCCCGCCCACGATCTCCGGCTGGACCTGGCCACCGCCCAGGCCGGCCCGCTCGGCGAGGAACTGTCCGCGCTGGCCCCCGACGTGGTGGTCAACTTCGCCGGCGCGGTGGCCGGCAGCGCGGTCAAGCTCGCCGAGGTGAACGCCCGCGGCCCGGCGGTGCTCTGCGAGGCGCTCTCCCTCGGCGCCCCGAAGTCCCGCCTGGTGCACATCGGTTCGGCCGGCGAGTACGGCGTCTGCGCGCAGGGCGAGTCGCTCGCCGAGGATGCGGACGCGCGTCCGGTCGGCGTGTACGGCGCGACCAAGCTGGCCGGCTCCCTCGCGGTGGCCGGCTCGCCGCTGGACGCCGTGGTGCTGCGGGTGTTCAACCCCGTCGGCCCCGGCGCCCCGGCGGGCTCGCTGCCCGGACGGCTGGCCGCCGAACTGCGCCGGGTGGCGCCCGAGGGCGCCGACGGCGTGATCACGGTCGGCGACCTCTCCGCCTACCGCGACTTCGTCGACGCCCGGGACGTGGCCGGGGCCGTCGGCCTGGCCGTCACCGCCGACCGTCCGCTCCCCCGGGTGCTCAACCTGGCCTCCGGGCGGGCCCGGCGGGTCCGGGAGATCGCCGACGGGCTGGTCGCCGCGGCCGGCTTCACCGGCCGGATCGACGAGAGCGGGGCGGGCTCCGAGCGCTCGGCCGCGGTCTCCTGGCAGCAGGCCGACGTGTCGGCCGCCGCCCGGGAGCTGGGCTGGCTGCCGGAGACGGACCTCGCCGACACCCTGCGCGACCTGTGGCTCGGCACCGCCGCGCCCGCGTCCGACCCGGTGGTCGCATGACCGCCGGGCAGACCCCCGACGGCCGCCTGCTGGTGCCGCTGTACGTCCACCCCGCGGTGGACCCGGCGGCCTGGCAGGCGGTCGCCGCCGCCGACCCGGACCGGATCGCGGCCGTCGTGCTCAACCTCGCCGACGGCCCCGGTGAGTTCCCGGACCACGTCTTCTCCGAGGCGGCCGACCGGCTCCGCTCCGCCGGCCTGCCGTTGGTCGGCTACGCCGACACCGACTACGGCCGCCGCCCGCACTCGGCCGTGGTGGCCGACATCCTGACGTACCGTCAGCGACACGGCATCACCGGCGTCTACCTCGACCAGGTCACCACCCACCCGGGCGCGCTCGCGCACTACCGGCGGCTGGCCACGGCCGCCCGCGCGGCCGGCTGCGGCACCGTGGTGTTCGGCCACGGCGAGCACCCGGACCCGGGCTACGCCGAGGTCGGCCTGGCCGACCTGCTGGTGACCTTCGAGGGCGACTGGGACGCCTACCGCGACATGGCGATGCCGCTGTGGACCGGCCGGCACGCGGCCTCCCGCTTCTGCCACCTGGTCTACGACGTCCCCGCCGAACACGCCCAGGACGCCGCCGCCCTGATCGCCGCCCGGCGAGCCGGCGTCGGCTGCGCCGTACCGGGAGCCGGGGAGAACCCCTGGCGCACCCTGCCGTACGGCCTGAACGCCGCTGAACTGACCTGACCCGATCCGGAGTCCGACTACCGTGAACCGTCGTAACCGGCTGCTTCCGGCCGCCCTGGCCCTCGCCACCGCCACCGCCCTGCTGGTCAGCTCGTGCAGCAGCTCGGGTTCGGAGGACGACCAGGACTCTGCCGAGGGCACCCCGAGCAACTCCCCCGCGGCCACCGCGCCGAGCACCCCCGGCACCCCCGACGCGACCACCACCGCCCCGGGCACCCCGGTCCCCGGCGCCACCGCCCCCGGCACCACCGCGCCGGCCCCGGGCACCCCGGCCGGCAGCCCGCCGCCCGCCACGACGCCGGGCACCGGCACCCCGCCGGGCAGCCCGGCACCGCCGCCGGCCGGCGCCCGCTGGCAGCCCACCCCCGGCCTGGCCTGGCAGTGGCAACTCGGCGGCGGCGTGGACCAGTCGGTGGACGTCCCGGTCTACGACATCGACGGCTTCGAGAACGACGCCTCGGTGGTGGCCGCGCTGCACGCCAAGGGCCGCAAGGTGATCTGCTACATCAACGCCGGCTCCTGGGAGGACTTCCGCCCCGACTCCGCCGCCTTCGCCAAGTCCCTCCAGGGATCGGACACCGGCTGGAAGGGCGAGAAGTGGTTCGACATCCGCAAGCTCGACCAGCTGAGGCCGCTGATGGCCACCCGCTTCGACATGTGCCGGAGCAAGGGCTTCGACGCCGTCGAGCCGGACACCATCGAGGCCTACAACCAGAACAGCGGCTTCCCGCTGACGGCCGACGACCAGCTCAGGTACAACCGGATGCTGGCGCAGCTCGCCCACGAACGCGGCCTGGCCATCGGCCTGAAGAACGACCTGGACCAGATCCCGGCGCTGCTCCCGGACTTCGACTTCGCGGTCAACGAGGAGTGCGCGCAGTTCGACGAGTGCGACCGGGTCGCCCCCTTCGTCAAGGCGGGCAAGGCGGTCTTCCACGTCGAGTACAAGCTCGACACGGACCGGTTCTGCGGCAAGGCCAAGTCGCTGGGCTTCAGCTCGATGCGCAAGAAGCTCGAACTGGACGCCTGGCGCAAGCCCTGCTGACGCGTTCCTCTCCCGTCGCGCGGGTGACCCGGACGAGGGCCACCCGCGCGAGGGTCACTTGACCGCCAGCCAGATCACGCCGCCCAGGACGACCAGCGCGACGACGGCGACCAGCGCGATCACGCCGGTGCGGCTGCCGCTCTTGCCGCTGCTGTAGGTGGAAACGTTGCCCGGGGCCTGGGGGGCCGGGCTCTCGTCGACGAACGCCCGGAACATCTGGGTGCTGCCGGCGGAGTCGTAGTCGTTGTCAGCCATGGCACGGACTCTAACGAATCGGCCCACCTCGGGCACACCCCGGACCCCCGTCGCACGGAACACACCACCCCCACGTGCGACGGCGGTGCGACGGCTCCGTGAACACCGCGCGGTTCCGGAATGACCGGCCGCGCCATCCGGTTGACTTCCCCCATGACCGGAAACCACAGCCGGGTGCGCCTCGGCACCTCCGACCTGTCCGTCTTCCCGCTCTCCCTCGGCGGCAACGTCTTCGGCTGGACGGCCGACGAACAGCAGTCCTTCGCCGTCCTGGACGCCTACGCGGCCGCGGGCGGCAACTTCGTCGACACCGCCGACGTCTACTCCTCCTGGGCCCCGGGCAACACCGGCGGCGAGTCCGAGACCGTCCTCGGCAACTGGCTGCGCAGCCGCGGCAACCGCGAGGACGTCGTGATCGCCACCAAGGTCGGCATGCACGCCGAACGCAGCGGCCTGGGCGCCGCCAACGTCAAGGCCGCGGCCGAGGACTCGCTGCGCCGCCTGGGCGTCGAGCGGATCGACCTCTACTACACCCACCGGGACGACGACACCCCGGTCGAGGAGTTCGTCACCGCGCTGGACGAACTGGTCCGCGAGGGCAAGGTCCGGGCGGTCGCCGCCTCCAACATCTCCGCCGAGCGGCTCACCGAGGCGCTGGCCTTCGCCGAGCGCGAGGGCCTGGCGAAGTACGTCGCCGTCCAGCCGCACTACAACCTGGTCTCGCGCGGCACCTTCGAGGGCCCGCTGGCCGACGTGGTCGCCGAGCACGGCCTGGCCACCGTCCCGTACTACGCCCTGGCCTCGGGCTTCCTGACCGGCAAGTACCGTCCGGGCGTCGACGGTGTGGACAGCGCCCGCGCCGAGGGCGCCGCCCGCTACCTGGCCGAGCCGCGCGGCCCCAAGGTGCTGGAGGCGCTGGACACCGTCGCCGCCGAGCTGGAGGTGGAGCTCGCCTCCGTCGCCCTGGCCTGGCTCGCCGCACGGCCGACGGTCGCCGCGCCGATCGCCAGCGCACGCACCGTCGAGCAGCTCCCGCCGCTGCTGGCCGGTGCCGCCCTGGAGCTCACCCCGGAGCAGACCGCCCTGCTGGACGCCGCCTCTGCCTGAGCCCGGAACCGCACCGTTCCCCCGCGGGCCGCGAACTCGCCCACCCGGGCGCCGTTCGCGGCCCGCTGCGCTCCCGATCGTCCGCTGGTCCGGGAACCATCGGCGGGGCTGACAAGTCATGGTCAATGAACGATCAAGCACTGACCAAGACTTCATGACCACGACGTCAATACGGGGGACGCTTTGGCCGACAATCCTGCCTGGGACGGTCTGTTCGACGACGAGGACCGGAAGAAGTACGCGAGCATGCGACTCAACTCCGCCGGCGGGGGCGGGGGCGGTGGTGGCGGCAAGGTGACCGTCACCCCCGCCGACCTGAAGGCGCGGGCCGGCACCGTCGACGAGATCAGGGGCAACTTCCACACCGTCGACGACAACGCCCAGGAGAAGACCACCAACGCCTATGCCTCGCTGACCAGTTGGCAGACCGGTCCGGAGCTGCGCAACCGCTCCATCCGGTGGGACAGCCAGGTGTCCACGCTCGGCAACCTCCTCTACGACCTCGCCCAGCGGCTACGGAAGACCGCCGACCAGTACACGGCGACCGAGAACGCCAACAAGCAGAACCTGTCCGGCGGGAACTGAGGGGGCCACCACCGTGCTGACCTACGAGATCGTCCGCAACGCCAAGTTCGACGCGCTGCACGCGGCCGCCGAGGAGTGGAAGACCCTCCAGGCCCGCTACACCGGCTTGAAGGACCGGCTGACCAACGAGGTCGCCAACAAGCTGGCCGCCGGCTGGGAGGGCGAGGCCGCCACCCAGGCCCGCGCGCAGATCCAGAAGGCCGCCGAGCAGATCGACGCCGCCGGCAAGGAGTCCGCCGACATCAGCGGGCTGCTCGCCGACGCCGCCCAGCAGTTCGCCGCCGCCCAGGCCCGGCTGAAGAAGATCGCCGACGAGGACGGCCCGGCCAATCACCTCCAGGTGGACGGCACCGGGAAGGTCACCGACGTCCATCCGCTGCTGAAGGACAAGACCGCCCACAACGACCCGGACTACCAGACGGTGTTCCTGCCGCAGCGCAAACGCGCGGTGGAGGACCTGGTCCACAGCCTCGAAGCGGCGCTCCAGCAGGCCGCCGACGCGGACCAGGCCGCCGCCTGGGCACTGCGCTCGGACCCGAACGGCGCGAACGACTACTCGTTCAACGCGAACGGCTACAAGAGCCTCACCGAGGCCACCGAGGCCCGCAAGGACCTCGCCGACGCGCTCACCCTGGCCGGAAAGGGCGGTGGCAACCTCTCGGTCGAGGAACTGACCAGGCTCAACGCCCTGCTGGAGAAGCGCAAGAACGACCCGACCTTCGCCGAGCAGTTCGCCACCACGCTCGGCCCGCGCGGCACCCTGGACTTCTGGCGCGACGCCAACGACCCGACCAAGTTCGGTGCGTACAGCAAGGAACGCAACGAGGCCATGAAGAAGCTCCAGACCTCGCTGGGCGTGACCCTGGGCACCGCCACCCAGAGCCACTCCCAGTCCATGCAGGACTGGAAGAACGAGATGATCAAGCTCGGTCCCCAGCTCGTGACGCGCGACCACGGTGGCCCGCTGCCGCGGGGCTACCAGCTGATGAGCAGCCTGATGCGCTCCGGCGAGTACGACACCGACTTCCTCAACTCCTACGGCGAGAGCCTGCTCAAGTTCGAGCGCGACGCCGACATGCGTCCGCAGGGGCTCTGGGTGCCGATGTCCACCGACCCGAGGTGGGACCACCTCACCGAAGGCCGTGGCGGCGATCCGGTGGCCGGGTTCCTGGAGTCGCTCAGCCACAACCCGGTGGCCTCCACCCGCTTCCTGGACCCGGGCGATCCGCGAACCAACGACAACCTCAAGTACCTGCTGGACGACCGCCATTGGCCGGACGAGATCAGCCGCCAGGCCAAGTACGTCCAGGACAAGCACTCGCTCGGCCTGGCCATCGAGGCCGCCGCCACCGGCGACCGGGCGGGCCAGGAGGACGGCGTCCGGCACCACAGCGAGGCCCAGGCCCGGGTCATGCGCGACTCCATCAACATGCTGGACGGCGGCATCAAGAACGAAGGACTCCCGGACGGCATGCAGCGCCCGATCGCCAACGCGCTGGCCGACTACGCCGCCGACACCCACGACATCCTCTCCGGCACCAACCGCGCCGCGAAGGACCACTCGGGCGAGGACGCCAGCGGCGTCTGGGTCGACCCGGTCACCGGGGAGGCCAGGATGGCCACCGACAAGGGCTCGCTGATCCGGGTCCTGCGCGGCGTCGCCGACGACCCCGAGTCCCACCACATCGTCCAGCAGGCCGAAATGGTGCACGTCGCCCAGCAGCTCGCCGAACTCCCGCCGAACGTGGGCGAGAAGGAGTGGAAGGGCGTGATGGCCAACTCCTCGGTCGCCCTCGGCGTGTACGACGCCGTCCAGGCCGACGCGATCCTCGACCAGCGCGACGACGACACCAAGGTCGCGGCCTGGCGGGCCAAGGGCATGTACCAGGGCATCGGCACCCCGCTGAAGCTGGTCCCGATCCCCGGGGTGGCGGACGTGGCCCAGAGCCTGCTCGGCAGTGGGATCATGGGCTGGCAGATGAACGCCACCGAGGAGATCAACGCAGCCGCGGCCGGCAAGATCGAGGCGAACACCCTTACCGGCGCCAACGGCCGCAGCGGACACGAGGGGATCAGCGCCATGGTCGAGAAGTGGCAGCAGCAGCGGGCCGGCCTCAACCCCGACGCCCCGGCCGTCGACTGGGACGAGCAGCAGATGCGGACGATCTACAACACCGGTCGCAGCGACGCCGCCTCCGCCCTCGGCCGCGGGGGCGAGAACAAGTGACGCCCGATCCCGCGGAACCGCGCGGGGCGCGTCGGCGGTGGCGGCTTCCGGTCGCCGCCGCCGTCGGGCTGGTCCTCGCCGCCGGCGCCGTGTTCTACCTGGGCGGCGGGTACGACCGCTGGCAGGACGGCCGCTCGCTGGCCGGGCTCTGCCACGGCAGCGTGGACACCTCCGAGGTCAGGGCCCTGCTCGGGGTCGACCGGGTGCGCGGCAAGGACGCCGAGGCGCCGGAGGGCCTGGCCGCCTGCTCCGTGGACAGCGCCGGACATCCCGGCAACGGCTATCTGGACGTCCGGATCGACCGGGGTCCGGAGGGGATCGGCAAGGCACTGCACACGCTCGGCCGGGACCGTCCGAGCCTCGCCACCACCATGGTGATGCCGCTCGGCCACGGCCGCCGGGGCGTGCTGGACCTCCAGGGCCGGGCCGGCGCGACCGCCGTGGTCGCCCTGGCCTGCCCCGATCGGGGCAAGGAGGAGCTGCTGGTCACCGTCCACACCATCCCCGCCGACGGCAACTACCTCCTCGGCGACCCGGCCCAGCGGGCCCGGTTCGCCCGGATCGCCGCCCGGGCCGCGGACGGTGCCGCCCGGGTCTGGGGCTGCACCGCGCCCGCCGGACCGGAGATCACCGAGGTCCCCGCGGACACCCGGTACGCCAAGGTCCCGGACGGCGCGGCGAGCGGCACCTGCGCCGGACTGCCCGGTCTCACCAACGAGTCGCCCGCGGACCCGAACGCCCCGGTCGAGGACTGCTTCCTGTACGCCGGCCAGGACACCCCGCGCTTCCGCCTGGGGGCGTACTACCCGCCGTTCGCGGACGTCCTCCCCTCGGTGGCCGACTACCCGGTCACCGGCCCGGCCGGTGGCAAGGACGGACTGGCCTGGGCCACCGCCACCTGCCCGGGCGGCGCCACCGCCCTCTTCACGGTGGACACGGTGTTCGACGGTGACCGGGCCGGCGCACCCGACCCGGCCCTGGAGAAGGACGCCCTGCGCACCTTCGCCACCCGCTCCGCCCAGCGCCACGGCTGCTCGGCGCCGCAACTGCCCTGAGAACACGGAAACGGGCCCCCGGCAGCGCGATGCCGGGGGCCCGTTACGGCTTTCGCGGCTACGGCCGCCCGAAGTGGGTCGGGTAGTAGCCCGAGTTGAGAGTGGAGACCCGGACGGTCTTGCCCGGCCGCGGTGCCTCCACGAACGTGCCGCCGCCCAGGTAGATCCCCACGTGGTGGATCCCCGAGGCCCGGCCGCTGTCGGACCAGAACACCAGGTCGCCGCGGCGCAGCTGCCCGGCGGTGATCGGCGTGGTCGCCGCGTACTGGTCGTCGGCCACCCGCGGCAGGCTGATCCCCGCGCGCCGGTAGGCCTGCTGGACCAGCCCCGAACAGTCGTAGCCGGACGGGCCGTTGCCGCCCCAGACGTACGGCTTGCCGAGCTGGGCGAGCGCGTAGTCGATGGCCGCCTCCATGCTCCCGGAGGCCGGCGCGGGGTTCGCCGAGGGACGGCTCGCGGGGGGCGCGGGCTGCGCGGGGGCCTGGGCCGAGCCGCCGGCGGACTGCCCGGTGCGGCTCGCGTAGACGTCGTGGTGGCTGGTCCAACGCCACTCGCCACTGCCGTTCTTGAACCAGTACTTCGATCCGTCCCAGCCCTGGCGCATCCCGGCGGAGGAGGCCGAACCGTTGGAGGCGGCCCGGGCGGTGGCACCGGCCGAGCCGCCGCCGGACTGCCCGGTGCGGCTCGCGTAGACGTCGTGGTGGCTGGTCCAACGCCACTCGCCACTGCCGCTCTTGAACCAGTACTTGGAGCCGTCCCAGCCCTGCTTCCCGGCCGCGGCGTGCGCCGATCCGGCGCCGGCCGTCAGGCCGACGACGCCGGCGCCCGCCAGCACGGTGGTGGCCAGACAGGTGCTCCGCACGGCCCGGTGTATTCGGCCGCCGTCGGCCGCCGCCGAGGAGCGGGCGGGGCGTGGACGGACGACGCAGTTCGGGCAGCCGCAGCCCGCGATCGCGGGGATGCTGCCGAGGCGTTCCTCGAAGCCGATCAGCCCGGGATCACCGTCGGGGCCCCCTGAGCCGACGGTGACGGCGGGTTCGGCGTACGCGCCGGTGGCTATCCTCATGCGGGTCGTCCTTCCTTCCGCCCGGCACGGGCGGCCGGGGACGGTACCGAGGCGGTCACTCCGGCCGGGGCGACGAACGCGACCAGCAGCTGTTCCATCAGCGCGCTGCGGGCGGCCTCGTCCAGTTCGTGCGCGGTCGCCCGCTCCAGGCGGCGCACGGCGAGCGCCGCCGCCTCCACCGCGTCGTCCACCAGCACCGTGCGCAGGCCCGCGTCCAGATCGGCCAGCCGGCGCCGGCGCATCGACTCGGCCACCTCGGGCGCGTAGTCCAGGGCCAGCGGCTGCACCGAGTAGACCTCCAGGCCGGCCGGGACGACCTCGGCGGCCAGCGCCCTGGTCATCTCGTCGGCGAACCACTGCCCGTCGCGCAGCGCGGGACCGGGGGCCGCGTTGCTGTCGCAGGGGAGGGTGGACGCGGTGCGGGTGAGCACGGCCTGGATCTGCTCGCGCAGGTAGCTCTCGTGGTCCTCGATCGCCAGCAGCGCCCGTGCGGTGTCCTTGACCCGCCAGACGATCAGCAGCCGGACCACGATCGGCGTGCCGGTGCGGTCCACCACCTTGACCGGCTCGCTGCGCCAGTGCCGCAGCCGCACGTCCACACGCCGGCGGCGCAGCAGCGGGTTGACCCAGACCAGGCCGGCCCGGCGGACGGTGCCCCGGTAGCGGCCCCAGCGGGTGAGCACCCTGGTCTCGCCCCCCGCGTTGGCCAGCAGCCCGGCGAGCGCGACCACCACCAGCAGACCGGCCGCGGCCGCCGCGCCGATCCACTGCGCGTCCACGGACACCTGGCCGCTCTCCCGTGCGGCGGTGCCGCGCAGGTCGGGCAGCACGTCCCAGTACGGGATGACGCCGGTGCGCAGCAGCACGAACAGCACGCCTGCCACACCGAGCAGCACGGCCAGCAGGGCGATCCAGCCGGGCTGCGCGGCGGCGCGCTGCTCGCGCAGCGCCTGGTCGGCGCGCGGCGGGCGCCGGGAGGTGGTGGCGGTCGGGGCTTCGGCCGCCGTGGGGTCCGGCAGTTCGACGGTCTCCGGGGCGGCCGTCTCCACCGGGTCGCGCAGGTCCGCCGGGCCGGCGTGCGCCGGGCCCGGGACGACGGCCAGCGGGGTGGTCGCCGGTCCGCTGTCGGCCGGGCCTCCCGGCTTGACGGTCCGGACGGCCGTGGCCCTGACCAGCGGACTGGAACCGGAGGCGGAACGTTCCGGCGGTACCGGCGGAAGCGCCTTGGGCAGGTTGTCGGGTCGCTGCGAAGAATCGCGGGTGACGTCCATGCACGGATCCTCTGGGTCGGTGTGTCGCGCAACGGGCGGCCCGGATCTGACGGGCAGTGCCAGGGTCAGGCTAAGTTCATACGTCATCAAATGCGACATTTGAACCGAGGTGTGTCGACATTTACTGACGAATCATCCAAAGCCGACCTGACGCGCAGGCACATGAACGGATGGTCGGGACAGTTCGGCGCCGATCAGCGCCGAGGAGCACCGGCCCTGCGGGCGACCACCCGACGGGTGATCAGTCCGAGACCGGTGAGCACCAGCAGGACTCCGGCGAGTCCGCCGCGCCAGCCGGCCTCCCCGGGCCGCCCGGACGTACTCCGCACCGCCTCCGCCGGCGGCGCCGCCAACGGCCGGGCCGCGTCCCGGCCGGACTCGGTGGGCTCGGCGGATCCGGCGGAACCGGCGGAACCGGCGGAACCGGCCGGCGGGGACACGGACTTCACCGTGGCGACGGTGGCCGGCGAGGCGCCCCCACCGGTGGCCGGGGAGGGGGTGACGGCCGCGGTGGTCGAAGGGATCGGGAGGGCGGACCTGGTGGAAGCGACGGACCCGCTGGTCACGTGGGCCGTCGCCCGGGCCGAAGCGATCGGACGGGCCTTCGGAGCCCCCGACGACGCCGCCGACGGGCCGGCCGCCACCGACGTCGCCGTCACCGGATCCACCGTCATCGGCCGGGCTCCCGCGGGCTGGAACGCGATCGGGACCGCCGGGGCGGACGGACTCGCCGAAGCCATCGCCGAGCGGAGCGCGCTCGGGCGCGGTTCGGCGGGCTTCGACGGCGCCGCCAACCCACCGGACGCCGCCGGGCTCTGCGCCGCCGGACCGGGTGCCGCGTGGCTCGCCGCGGAGCTCGCCGCCGGGCTGGACACCGGACCGGACACCGGACCGGACACCGTCGCCGCCGCCGGGCTGGGCTTGGCCGAGGCCGGCCGCGTCGGGCTCCCGGCCGCCGGGCTCGACGCCCCCGAGGCCGAAGCCGAGGCCGTCGACCCGGCTGCCGGCGAACTCTGCACCACCGGCCCCTGCACCACCGATCCCTGTACCGCCGGGCTCTGCGCCGTCGGCACCGGCGGCACCGAGCCCGGCATCGCCGGACCCGACACCACCGGGCCGGGCACCGCCCCCGCGGTGGCGACCCGCACCGGCACCGGTTCCGCCGAGACCGCGTTCCCCGCCGGGTCCGTCGCCGTGACGAGCAGCCACTGGTCCCCGTCCGCCAGGTCCCGGTTGGCCGTGCAGGTCCAGCTCCCGTCGAACGCCGCCGTGGCCCCGCACAGCACCGTCCGCCGTTCCGCCTCCGAGTCCGCCCCGCCCTCCACCGTGACCAGCACGTTCGAGCCCGGCTCCGCCCGGCCCGTCAGCTTCGGCCGGCCGACCCGCACCGTCTCCTCCGGGGCCGGCGAGACGAGCTCCGGCCGCGCCGGCAGGCCGGTGTCGACGACCAGTTCCACCGGCGGCCCGGCCGTCCGGTTCCCCGCCACGTCGACCGCGACCGGGGTGAGCAGGTGCTTCCCCTCCGTCAGGTTCTCGACCGGCAGGCAGGACCACCGGCCGGCCGCCGGCACCCCCGTGATGCACAGGTCGTCGCCCGAGCCCTGGTCGACCACCCAGACGGTGCTGCCCGCCTCCCCGGTGCCGGTGATCCGGAGCCCCGGGTCGTTGGTGTACGCGGGAACGGTGAACGCGGGGGTTCCCGGCGGCACGGTCTTCACGCTGACCCTGACCGGCTCGCCGCGCAGCACCACGCCGCCGCTGGTGGTCTCCACCGGGGCGAGGGCGTGCGGACCGGCGGCCAGCGCGTTGCCGGGGCGGCAGGACCAGTCGCCGCCGTCCTGGACCCTGGCCTCGCAGAGCGAGGTGTCGCCCTCGCGGACCTCCACCGTGGCGCCGGACACCGCGCCCGCGCCGCTGATCCGCGGGCGGGCGTCGGCGAGGACGGCGCCGTCGAGCGGCTCGGCGATCTCCGGCCGGGCGGCGCCGACGGTCAACTCGATCCGCTGGTCGGAGACCTGTCCGGAGTCGGCGAACCCGCCGGAGGAGACGAGTTGCCCGGCGTCACGGCCGATCCGCAGCCTGGCCCAGGTCCCGCCCGAGGCCGCACCGGACGGGACGGTCCACTCCAGGGTGGCGGTGTCGGCGCCGGGCGGTACCTCGGTCTGCACCCGCTCGGCGGGGTCGAACCCGCCGGTGTGGTCGAAGTCGATCCAGCCGGCCAGGGTCGCGGGCTCGTCGCCGACCGCGACCGGGACGGTGAGCCGGTAGTAGCGGCCGATCGCGGCCTCGGCGGGGAAGGCGATCGACGGGTCGGCGCCCCGGTACTCGGCACGGCCGGGCTGGAGCCTGGACTGCGGGCCGGCGAACGGGCTGCGCGGGCCCGCCCCGCGGTCGAGCCGGACCAGCGGCCCGCCGCCCGGGGCCTCGACGGAACTGCCACGGGCGGTGCGCGCCCCGGCCGCGTCGGAGCCCTGGACCGCGTCGGAGCCCAGGAAGAGGTCGGAGACCACGTGCGAGGCGTTGCCGTAGTCCTGCGGGGCGGTGCCCAGGCCCTCGTCGACGGTGACGGTGTAGGCCTGGTGCAGGACGGGCGGGGCGGTGGTGCTGCCGGCCCGGGCGACGGAGCGCTGCTCGACCCGGAACACCGCGGTGCGGACCGTCCCGGCCAGCTCCAGCGAGCCCTCGGTCGCCGAACCGGGATCGCCGTCGGTGGCTCCGTCCGGGCTCGCGGGGGCGAGGGCGTTGCCGTCGACCGTCCAGCCGGGCCAGTCGGTGCGGTCGACCAGGGCGGGGGCGGCCGGCGAGCCTCCGGTGAGGGTCAGCCGGGCCGCCGTGCTGGTGTTGCCGGAGTCCCCGGTGGCGAGCGCGGCCAGGCCGCTGAGGTGCAGCCGGGGGTTGCGGACCGGCCGGGAGAAGTCCAGCCGGAGCGTGCCCACGGTGCGCCAGGAGCCTTCCGCCTGCGGACGGTCGGGGACGAGGCCGAAGGTCTGCGCGGCATCTCCCGGCCGCATTCCGTCGGCGTAGCGGGCGGCGGGGCGGCCCCCGTCGGAACGGTCCGCCAGCTCGCCCGGCTCGGCGGTGACGCCGGTGCCCGGGGCCGCGTCGAAATCGAACCGGACCGAGAGTCCGGAGGGCAGCACCGCCCGGTGCTCGGCGGACCAGGCGTCGGGGAACTGCCGGGCCACCGAGAGCGGGGCGTTCCACGTGGTCAGCAGCCCGGTGGCGAGGACGGCCAGGGCGGCAGCCGTACGGGAAAACTGTCGGCTCATCCGGCTCTCCTTACGCGGTCGGCTGCCGGGTGGTGGGCAGTCTGCACAAGATCCGACAAAAAGGAACCACGGCCCTGAGCCGGGCATACGGCGACACCTGTGCTTTTGGCCGAGTCCCACCCGATCGGCGGTCATCCGGGCGGCAGGACGGGATGTACCCGAAACGGCTGCATTTCATCCATTAGGCGGCAATCGACACCACCCGAACGGACGCGGGAACGGAACGTCCGGTCCCATCCGGGGGACACCGGCCTCCGGGACGGAACCATCCACCGGAAAACGCCGTTCGCCTCACTCCCCGGGCTTCCCGGAGAACGGAAGAAGCCCCCGGCCGACGGCCGGGGGCTTCTCGATGGTGCGCTCAGCAGGATTCGAACCTGCAACCTCTTGATCCGTAGTCAAGTGCTCTATCCGTTGAGCTATGAGCGCAAGGAACGGGCGAACCCGATCTTGCGGAGTTTGGTGCGCTCAGCAGGATTCGAACCTGCAACCTCTTGATCCGTAGTCAAGTGCTCTATCCGTTGAGCTATGAGCGCTCGCCCTGGTGAACGTTGCCGCCGGGGCGTTGCGGGGACAACATTACATGACCTGCGGCGTAGGACGAAATCGGTTGATCCGGGCCCCGTCGGGCCGCTGCCGGGCCGCTGCCGGGCCCCTCCGGCGGCTTCGGAGCGACCCCCGAGCCCGCCCTCCGGCCCCGCACGGCGACCCGGCCGGGACCGAGCCCGGGAACGCGAAGAGCCCCCGTCGACGAGATCGTCGACGGGGGCTCCCGACTGGCGGAGGCTGAGGGATTTGAACCCTCGATCAGGAATAACCCCGAAACCGCATTAGCAGTGCGGCGCCATAGACCGGACTAGGCGAAGCCTCCCCACATGAAGCGCATCCGCGCGAGCGGATCCGTTCCGTGTGTCAGAGATGATGCCACAACCGTGGGGCTCGGCACCAACCACCGCCAACGTTACTAGGCGGGTCGACCCCGCCGCAAAGAAGAATGAGATACTGCCGTCTCCGGAGGAGCTGCCCCGAGCCGAGGAGACCTGTCGACGTGAGCAGCAGGCCGATCCGAGGCGCTGCTCGCCTCGCCGCCATACTCGACGCCCTGCCCGACGCGTTGTTGCTGGTGAACAGCAACGGCACCGTCGTGGACGCCAACAGCGCGGCGGTCCAGGCGTTGCAGGCGCCGGGCACCTCACTGGTCGGCATGGGCGTACTGGGTCTCCTGCCCGAGTTCGACCCCAGCCGCATCCCCGGCTCGATGCGCCCGGCCACCCGCGACGACGAGTCCCTCGACCGCCCGGTCCGGATGACCGCCCACCGCACCGACGGCACCACCTTCCCGGTCGAGGTCTCCGGCAACGACTTCGCCGACGACGGCGACGGCCGCGGCTACGCGCGCTCCCCGTACGACTCGTACCGCGAGAACTCGCCCTCCTCCTCCGACCTTCTCCTCCTGCTGGTCCGCGACCTCTCCGGCCGGCTCGGCGTCGAGGCCGAGCTGCGCCGCCAGCACAAGCAGACCGAGATGATCCTGCGCGCCGCCGCCGAGGGCGTGCTCGGTGTGGACCTCGAAGGCCGCTGCGTGCTGGTCAACCCGGCCGCCGCGCACATCCTGGAGTACCGGGCGAGCGAGCTGGGCGGGCGCGAACTGCACCCGCTGATCCAGCACTCCCGCGCCGACGGCACCCCGCTGGCGCTGGAGGAGTCGGCGCTGCTGGACACCCTGACCTCCGGACGCAAGCACCGGGTGCGCGGCACCGTGCTGTGGCGCAAGGACGGTCGGCCGGTCACCGTCGACCTCACCACCGCCCCGGTCCGGGACGGCGACCAGCTGGTCGGCGCGGTGATGACCTTCACCGACCGCAGCCGCGAACTCGCCCTGGTCGCCCGCAACGAGCACCTCACCGCCGTCCTGGAGAGCGAGCTGGGCGGCGCGCTGAACGCGCTGAACCAGCGGCTCGACGCGCTCGCCGCCGACCCGGCCGGCCAGCTCTGGCCGGAGGCCAACTGGACGCTGCGCCGGCTGGCCGACGAATGCCGCCGGTTCGGGAAGCTGATCGACGGGGTGCTCGACCACCAGCGCTACGAGGCCGGCGAGAGCGCCGAGGGCGAGGCCAAGGACGGCAAGGAGCCCAAGGCCGGCAAGGACGACAAGGACGGCAAGGGCGGCAAGGGCGGGCGGAAGGCCGCGCCCCGGGTGCCGGTCGGCCTGGACAAGGTGGTCCGCCGGGCCGTCGAGGAGGCCGGCGAGCTGGTCGGCCCCGGCCGGGTGCGGTTCTCGGTGCACACCGCCGCGGTCGAGGTGATCGCCGACGAGCGACGGCTGGCGCAGGCGCTGGCCCACCTGGTCGCCGACGTCAGCGGCATCGGGCTGGCGCTGGAGACCCCTGACACCCCCTCCCCCGGGCTGGCCGTGCCCGGGCTGAACGGCGCCGCGGCACCCGCGCAGCCGCCCGCACCCGAGCCGCCGACCGTCGTACTGGCCGCCGCCCAGCGCGGCGAGGTCGCCCGGGTCGAGATCCGCGGCCCCGGCGTCGGCGGCAGCCCCGTCCACCTGCCGATAGCCCGCGCGGTGGTCGAGCGCCACGGCGGCGTGCTCCAGCCGCACGAGCTGCCCGGCAAGGCCGGCACCACGTACGTCGTCGAGCTGCCGCTGGACCCGGCCGCCGCGAAGGCGGCCGCCGAACGCGCCGCCGCCGAAGGCCGCTCCGACCGGCCCAAGGAGAGCGACAGCGCCGTCCTGCCCGAACTTCCGGGCATTCCGCAGCTTCCCAGCAGCGGCGAGGGCGCCGAACCCGCGGCGGCCGGCGATCAGCCCGCCGCGGAGGCCCCCGAAACGCCCGACGCGGAACAGGCGCCGGGCGAGGAGCCCCCCGCCGAGCGGCGCGGCCGCCGCGGCCGCCCGGCCACCGAGACCCCGGAGTCCGGCACCCCCGGCACCCCCGGCACCCCCGATGTTCCGGCCGACCAGTGGCCGAACGCCCCCGCCCGGGTCGAGCGGGCCGTCCCCGAGCAGTGGAACGGCACCGGCAACGACCCGGTGTACGGCCGCCAGGGCCTGCCCGGGCCGGACGGCGCCCAGAGCGACCCGTGGGGCAAGGACGACGGCCGCTCCGGCCCCGCCTACGCGGTGCCCGTCGAGGGCCACCGGGCGGCGCCGAACCGCCCCGGCGGGCGCGAGCCGCTCGCCCTCGGCCCGGCCCCCGCGCCCACCACCCCGGACGGCGCCCCGCCCGCCGACGCCCCGCCCGCCCCGGTCGCCGAGGCCGCCCAGGAGCAGGCCCCGGGCGAGACCAAGCACCGGCGCCGCCGCGCGCTGCCCTCGGCCGAGGAGTCCTCCGGCGGCTTCGCCCTGCCCGGAACGGCCGACACCCCGGTCTACCCGGGCCTGGAGCACGCCCTGCCGGCCGGCCCCGCGCCCGCGCTGCCCGAACCGGCCGCCGCTGCCGCGCCGACCGGACGCCGCCGCCGGCTGGCCGTCCCGCCGGGCCCCGGCCCGGACGCCCTGGTGAACGCCTCCGGTCCGACGGGCCAGGTCGGTCAGGCCGGTCAGGTCGGTCAGGCCGGTCAGCCGCAGCCCTCCCCCGGCACCGCGCTGGCGCCCGCCCGCGCCGCACTGCCCGCCGCCGAGGAACCCGCCGGACCGCGCCCGGTCGGCACCGGCCTGGGCGAACTCGCCCCGCCGCGCCAGCTCGGCCCCGCGCCGGTGCCCGCCGCCGCGCCGCAGCCGCCCGTACCGGCCGAGGCCGCCCGGACCGCGCCGCGCCCGATGGCCGAACTCCCGCCCGCCGACGAGCGGCCCGCCGGCGAGCAGCCGTCCGCCCCGACCGGCGAACTGGCCAACACCCGCCGACTGCTGGTCTGGCCCGAGCCCGACCCAGCCACCAAGCAGGCCCTCCAGGCGCGCGGCTACCTGCCGGTGATCGTCCGCTCCCGCGAGGAGGTGGACGCCCACGTCCCCGGCTTCCCCGCCGCCCTCTTCGTCGACCCGCTGACCGGCCCGATCACCCGCACCGCGCTCCAGTCGCTGCGCACCGCGGCGCTCAACCGCCGGATCCCGGTGCTGGTCACCGCCGGCCTCGGCCAGGCCACCCGGGACGCCGCCTACGGGGCCGACCCGGCCGTCCTGCTGCGCGCCCTCGCGCCGCGCGACGGCGAGCACCACGCCCCGCGGGTACTGCTGGTCGAGGGCGACCCGGACATCGCCGCCGCCATGATCAGCAGCCTGGAGCGGCGCGGCATGCACGTCGAACACGCGGTGGACGAGAACGACGCGGTGGCCCGGGCCAGCAGCGTGCAGCCCAACCTGGTGGTGATGGACCTGCTGCAGATCCGTCGCCGGCGGGTCGGCCTGCTGGACTGGCTGCGCGCCAACGACCGGCTGCACCGCACCCCGCTGGTGGTCTACACCTCCGTGGACCTCGACCCGCGCGAACTGCCCCGGCTGCGCACCGGCGAGACCGTGCTGTTCCTCGCCGAGCGCTCGACCAGCGAGGACGTCCAGTCCCGGATCGTCGACCTGCTCGGACGGATCGGCGCGATGGGCGAGGCGGGCGTCGCCGCCGCGGGCTGACCCCACCGCGGACCGGCTCTCCGGCACGCACGTGGAAGGGCCGGCATACCGATCCGAACCCGGTCCAAAATCGGTTCCAAAGCACTCCGGAACCGGCCCTGAACGACCTGGAACGCTCAGAGCCGGGCGGTCCAGCG